>JAITBH010000069.1 GCA_031283745.1 Candidatus Ectomicrobium neotermitis
ACGATGGACATAGAGTTGATAACACCGGTAGCGATGGAGACGCAGTTGAGATTTGCGATCAGGGAAGGTGGAAGAACAGTCGGCTCGGGTGTAGTAACTGAAATCGTTGAATAAGGGAAAAAATATGACAAATGAAAAAATCACGACATCGACTCAACGGTTAAGAATTAGATTATACGCTTGTGACCATAAAATGTTAGACGATTCTCTTGCAAAGATAGTTGAAACAGCTCGACATACAGGTGCGGCGGTAACAGGACCGATTCTTTTGCCGAACAGAGTAAAAAAATATACGGTCAACCGTTCAGTTCATACTGACAAAAAGTCAAGAGAGCAGTTTGAAATGAGAATACACAAAAGATTGGTTGATATCAGAGAGCCGTCTCATAAAACAATAGAAGAGTTGATGAGATTAGATTTGCCTGCTGGTGTCGGTATAGAAATAAAAATGTGATGTATATATATAAGATAAAATATAAAAAAATACTTGTAATTAGAGAGAGCTTATGTTAAAATCAATTATTGCTAAAAAATTAGGCATGACGCAGGTTTTTGATGAGAGAGGTAACTTAATTCCAGTTACTCTTTTAGAGGCTGGTCCTTGTGTAGTTACCGATATTCGAACAAAAGAGAAAAATGGATATTCTGCTGTCCAACTCGGATTCATTGATGTAAAAGAAAAAAAACTTAGCAAATCCCAATTAGGGAAATTTAAAGTTAATAATCTTCCGTATAAAAAAGTTTTGAGAGAATTTAAGGATAATGACAACGGAGACATTGCAGTGGGTCAAGAGATAAAAGTTGATATCTTTAAGTCAGGGGATTATGTTGATGTTAGCGGAATAACCAAAGGCAAAGGTTATGCAGGTGTTATAAAGAGACATAATTTTGGTATGCAACCGACAACACACGGGCAATCTGATAGAACGAGAGCAAGAGGGTCAAGCGGTGGACAGGGACCTCAAAGAGTTCTTAAAGGAATGAGAATGTCGGGGCATTTGGGAATGGATCGTGTTACTATTCAGAAGCTGTTGGTGGTAAATGTTGATCCAATCAAAAATCTTATGTTT
This sequence comes from Candidatus Ectomicrobium neotermitis, assembly GCA_031283745.1. GTDB lineage: Bacteria > Elusimicrobiota > Endomicrobiia > Endomicrobiales > Endomicrobiaceae > Ectomicrobium > Ectomicrobium neotermitis. Next base: position 1,071 of record JAITBH010000069.1, read on the forward strand.
GTCAAAGGGGCAGTTCCATCAAGTGAGAGTAATATTATTTTGATAAACAAAACCGTGAAAAAAGTTCCTGTCCCGAAACCTCAGAAAGTGAAATCTACATCTAAAGTTGCTCCTAAGAAAAAATAAAGCGAGAAAACAATAAAAATGGATATTAAAGTTTATAATGTGAAAGGGCAGGAAGAAAAAACTATGAACCTGCCCCTTTTGTTTGATACAAAAGTGTCATCCGATTTTTTGCATGAGATTGTTGTTGCGTATTTGAACAATCAAAGGCAAGGAACTCATAAGACCAAAACGAGAGGAGAAGTTTCCTTTTCAGGTGCAAAACCATGGCAACAAAAAGGGACTGGACGGGCTCGTTCTGGGCAAAGGAATTCACCTTTGTGGAGAAAGGGAGGGGTAATCTTTGGTCCTCAAAATAGAGATTACTATACCAAGATTTCAAAGCAGAAGAAGAGACTTGCCATTAGTATGGCTTTTGCTACACAGTTTAATAACGAGAATATTGTTGTTGTTGATACTATAAAGATAGATCAACCAAAAACAAAGAAAGTTGCGGAGCTTATAAAGAACTTAAAGTTAGAGAACAAGAAAGTTTTGCTTATAGCTGATGTTGATCCAATTTTTAAGTTAGCAGCAAGGAATATCCCAAACTTACTTATTGTGAGTTTAAAAAATGTAAATGCTTATCAGGTATTATGGGCACAAAAAGTTGTTATAGCTTCTGATGTAGTTAACTCGATGGAATAAATAAAGAGGAAATATGGACATTAGAAATATTATAAAGAAATCAATTGAAACCGAAAAAGCATCAGCTTTGAAAGCAAATGACAATAAATATACTTTTGTAGTAATAAAAGATGCTAATAAATTCCAAATAAAACAAGCTATAGAATTTTTGTTTAAGGTTAAAGTTGAATCTGTTCACACATCTAATTATAAAGGGAAACGCAAACGGGTGGGAGCAAATTCTGGATATAAAAGTGATTGGAAAAAAGCTGTAGTTAAACTTGCCAAAAATTACAAAATACAAACAGTAGAAGATTTATAAATTCTCTCATTCAATATAAGAACTTTATTAAAACAATAGGGAAAGAAAATGCCAATAAAAACATTTAAGCCATATACTCAATCAAGAAGAATGATGTCTGTTTCTGATTTTTCAGATATCACTAAAACGGAACCTGAAAAATCTTTAATCAGAATAAAAAAACAAAAAGGTGGACGTAACAATACTGGACAGGTTATGGTTCGTTTCAGAGGTGGCGGACATAAGAGGTTTTATAGAATCATAGACTTTAAGAGAAATAAGATTAATGTAGAAGCAGAAGTAGTTGCTGTTGAATATGATCCTAATCGTTCTTCGAGAATTTTGCTTTTGCAATATAAAGATGGAGAGAAGAGATATATTGTTCAGCCTTTTGGTGTAAAAGTTGGAGATGTTTTGATGTCTGGACCGGATGTTGAAATAAAATCTGGAAACAGTCTTCCCCTTGCTAACATTCCAGTTGGAACTTTCATACACAATCTTGAGCTTGTCCCTAAAAAAGGGGCACAGCTTGTTAGATCGGCAGGGGCGGTAGCTCAGTTGTTAGCAAAAGAGGGCGATTATGCTCATATAAGGATGCCTTCTGGGGAAATACGTCTCGTTCCAGTTAATTGTTATGCAACTATTGGACAAGTGGGAAATATAGATCATGAAAACATTGTAATTGGTTCGGCGGGCAGGAACCGTCATCTTGGGAGAAAACCTCATGTTCGTGGCACCGCAATGAATGCTGTTGATCATCCTCACGGAGGTGGCAGAGGTAGATCTAAAGGTAATAATCAGCCAAGAAGTCCTTGGAATCAGCCTGCCAAGGGTTTTAGAACAAGACCTAAAAAAGTTTGGGATTGGGTAATTGTCAGTCATCGGAATAAAGCTAAGAAGAGGTAATAATTTATGAGTCGTTCAACAAAAAAAGGTCCTTATATTGATGCAAAACTTCTAAAAAAAGTTCAAAAGTTTAATGAAACGGGAGATAAAAAACCAATAAAAACATGGGCGAGAGCCTGTGTAATAACTCCAGATTTTGTCGGACATGTGTTTGCTATACATAATGGAAAAAAATTTCTTCCAGTCTTTGTGTCGGAACAAATGGTTGGACATAGGCTTGGAGAGTTTGCTCCTACAAGAACATTTAAGGGACACGGCGGAATGAGTAAGCAAGAAACTTCTTTAACTTAATATATAAAAGGAAAACATAATGGAAGCTAAGGCAACGGCAAAATTTATTAGAAACACCCCCAGAAAAACTAATCAAGTTCTATCAATTATAAGAGGCAAGAAAATTTCCAAAGCTATGGAAGCTCTTGCTTTCTCTCCCAAATCAGCAGCGATTGTTGTTGGGAAAGTATTAAACAGTGCTATCGCCAATGCTGGAGCTATAGGGAACGTTGAAAATTTTGTGGTAAAGGAAGCATGGGTAGGCAACGGAAGCATATTGAAAAGAATGATCACGGGACCTAAGGGTAGAGGAATGCCGATAAAGAAGAGAACAGCCCATGTAACAATTGTGATATCAAACGAAAATATTAAAAATAAAAAATAGGTTTGTGTAAGAGGAAAAAATGGGACATAAAATCAATCCAAAAAGTGTAAGACTTGGTTATACAAGAGACTGGGATTCAAGATGGTTTAATCTTAAAGATATGCCGTCTCTCATCGAGGAAGATAGAAATGTCAGGATATATGTAAAAAATAAACTTAAATTAGCTTCGGTCTCAAAAATAGAAATAGAGAGAAGAGGGGCGAATTTCTTAAAAGTAAATGTTTATACTTCTCGCCCCGGTATTGTTATAGGAAAAGGTGGACAGGGGATAGAAACTCTTAAAAAAGAAATAGAAATTATAACAGGAAGAAAGACATTTGTTAGTGTCATGGAAATCAAGAGACCTGAAGTTGATGCTCAATTAGTTGCAGAAAGTATCGCGTATCAATTGGAAAAACAAATTGTTTTCAGAAGAGCAATGAAAAAAGCCATAGAAAAAGCAATGTTGCTTGGTGCACAGGGTATTAAAGTTATGGTGGCAGGGAGACTTGGCGGTGCAGAAATAGCAAGAACGGAGTGGCTTAGGGAAGGGAGAATTCCGTTGCAAACATTCAGGGCTGATATTGATTATGGGTTTACCGAAGCATATACAACAATGGGTCAGATAGGGGTTAAGGTTTGGATTTTCAAAAAAGAATATTTTAAGAAAACAGTAAAAGATTTGATCAATGAAGCAAAGCAAGTTAATGCAGAAAATGTAGTAAGCAAATCGAACGAAAATCAAAGTAATAAATAATTTAGTTGAAATAGAATAATAAGCGGAGATACTTATGTTAATGCCTAAAAGAGTTAAATTCAGAAAATCCCACAGAGGGAGAATGAAAGGAAGAACCAAAGGTGGAGCATATTTGTCGTTTGGAAAATATGGACTTCAAGCTTTAGAACCTAAATGGATAAACAGCAATCAAATAGAAGCTGCCAGAATAACCCTTTCAAGGTTTGTTAAAAAAGGCGGAAAAATTTGGATTAGAATTTTCCCCGATAAGCCTGTTACAAAAAAACCAGCTGAAACGAGAATGGGAAAGGGGAAAGGAGATCCATTGTTTTGGGTTTCTGTTGTAAAACCGGGAAGAATTATGTTTGAGATGGAAGGAATTTCAGAAACCGATGCAAAAAGAGCACTCACCCTTGCATCTAATAAACTCCCAATTCACACAAAGATAGTGATTAGAGAGGAGAATTGAGGATTAAATGAAAACGAAACTTTGGTTAGAAATGAAAAACTTATCGTTAGCAGAACTCTCGTCTAAGATAATTGAAATTCAGAATAAACTGTTTAAAATAAGATTTCAAAATGCTGTTTCTCCTGTAAAGAATCCTCTTGAGATTAGAGAATTAAGAAAAGATGTTGCAAGGTTAAAAACTCTTTTGAACGAGAACGAGAAAAAAAATACAGATAAAAATAGGAAGGAAAAATGACAGAAAGAGGAAAACGCAAGCTTCGTGTAGGAGTAGTTGTTAGCGACAAAAACAGCAAAACAAGACAAGTGTCTGTTGACAGAATATACAGACATTCTCTGTATGATAGAGTTGTTCGAAGCAAGAGAAAATTTGCAGTTCATGATGAAAATAATGTTTCTAAGATGGGCGACACTGTAAAAATTATGGAGTCTCGACCTTTTTCTAAAACAAAAAAATGGGTTTTATTGGAAGTTGTTAATAAGGGCGAAGAGAAGTAAATAAATCGATAAAAACAAAGGGATAAAACATGATTCAGGAAAGGACTATTTTAACTGTTGCTGACAACTCTGGGGCACGAAAAATTCGTTGTTTTAGAGTTACCAAGGGACTAAAACGTCGTTATGCAAGCATTGGAGATGTCATTCACGCTTCGGTGCAAGATGCTTTGCCTCACGCAGGTATCAAGAAAGGTGATGTTGTTAAAGCTGTGATAGTTCGAACCGTAAAAGAAATTCGTCGTTTAGATGGAACTTATATTAAGTTTGACGACAACGCAGCTGTGATTATCAATGATGAAGGTGAGCCGAAAGGGACAAGAATATTTGGACCTGTTGCTAGAGAATTGAGAGAAAACAATTATCTTAAAATAATATCTTTAGCCCCTGAAGTAATATAATGATTTATAAGGATGAATAAATGCTTAATATCAGAAAAAAAGATAAGGTTATCGTCTTGTCAGGTAAAGACAAAGGGAAAAAAGGGGAAGTTCTTGATGTTTTTCCTGAAAAAGAAAAAGTGATAGTTGCAAAGATAAATTTTGTAAAGAGGCATACGAAACCAACACAAAGAGATGCTGGCGGAATTCGAGAGAAAGAGTCTCCTATATCTATAAGCAAGGTGATGTTAGTATGTCCCAAGTGTTCGCAAGCAATAAGACCTAAATTTGATGCTTTATCGGATGGAAAGAAGGTTAGGATTTGCCGTAAATGCGGCGAAATGATCGTATAGATAATCAATACAAATAAGGAAAATAAATGAATCAAGCACGTCTAAAAGAATTTTATCAGAAGAATGCAGCGGAGAAATTGAAAAAGCATTTTAATTTTAAGAATGTTCATCAAGTTCCAAAACTGGATAAGGTCGTGATTAATGTGGGGCTAAGCGAAGCAAAGGAGAACATAAAAGTATTAGACATTGCCATTGCTGAAATTTCCGCCATAACAGGACAGAAGCCTCTTATTTGTAGAGCAAAGCATTCGGTTTCAAACTTCAAAATTCGTGAGGGTATGCCAATAGGCATTAAAGTAACTTTGAGAAATACGATAATGTATGAATTCCTTGATAGGTTTATCAACATAGCTATTCCGCGTATTAGAGATTTCAGGGGTATTGAGACGAACAGATTTGATGGAAAAGGAAACTTTAATTTAGGGCTGAAGGAACAATATATTTTTCCAGAAGTAAATGTTGAACATTCGGATAAGCCCAGAGGAATGAACATTACTATAGTTACTACAGCAAAAGAAGATGAGCATGCAAAGAAATTATTAGAGTTATTAGGAATGCCTTTTAGAAAAAGAGGCGACAAGTAAGAAGAGTTCGTGTAAAACAAAAATAAGTAAAACAATATATAAAAAACAAGAGGATATTTAATGGCAACAACTTCAGCTGAAGCAAAAATGCAAAAACAACAGAAATTTTCAACGCGTTATAGAAATAGATGTCGTTTATGCGGTCGTCCACGTGGTTTTTATAGAGATTTTGGTTTATGCAGAATATGTTTAAGAAAATTAGCTCATAATGGAGAAATACCGGGACTTACGAAATCTAGCTGGTAAAAGGGAAAAAGATGACTACAGATCCAATAGCAGATATGTTTGTTCGTATTATGAATGCAAGTGCAAAACAACACGAGAAGGTAGATATCCCTTCTTCGAAAGTGAAAATTGAAATTGCCAAAATATTAAGAGAAGAAGGTTATATCATCAATTTTAAGAATATGGATAATCGTAAACAGGGGCTGTTAAGACTGTATCTCAAATATTTGGCTAATGGAAAATCAGCTGTATTGGGGCTGAGAAGAATTTCAAAATCTAGCTTGAGAGTTTATAAAGGTTATCAGGATATGCCTAAGACTGTGGGCGGATTAGGGGTAACAATCGTTTCAACTTCTAAGGGAATGTTGACCGATAAACGGGCAAGAAAAGAGAAGGTTGGCGGAGAAATTATAGGTTGCGTTTGGTAAAAATTATATTAAGGATAAAATAAATGAGTCGACTAGGAAAAAAGCCACTTCAATTACCAGAAAAAGTAAAAGCTGAATTTAAAAATGGAGTGTTGGAGATAAGTGGTCCTAATGGTAAATTATCTCAAAACATCAACCCTGCAATTGGAATAAAAATTGAAAAATCTTCTCTGTTTATTGAACAACTTGGGGAAACGAGAGAGAATAATATGCTCCAAGGTTTGTATAGAGGGCTGGCTAACAATATGATCACTGGTGTTACAAACGGTTTCAAAAAAGAACTGGAACTTGTTGGGCTTGGATACAAAGCCAGTATTGAGGGCGGAAAAAATTTAGTTATGTCGATTGGCTTTTCGCACAGCGTTACCATTGAAATTCCATCGTGTGTAAAAGTTACAGCGGTTTTGACTCAGGATAAAAACATTTTGGTTACAATCACAGGCATTGATAAATATGAAGTAGGGGCTTTTGCCGCAAAAATTAGAGAAATAAAGCCTCCTGAGCCGTATAAAGGATTTGGAATAAGGTATGTTGGAGAGCATATTATAAGAAAAGCCGGCAAAGCAGCGGCGGCTGGCAAAAAATAGAGGATTATAAATGAAAAACTCAAGAGAAAGATTTGATTATAGAGTTAAGCGGGTAAGGGCTAAAATTCGCGGAAATCAAGAAAGACCGCGTTTAAGCGTCTATAGAGGCAACAAACATATTTATGCTCAAATAATTGATGATGATAAAGGAGTTACTTTAGCTTCAGCCTCAACTCTTTCAAATGAATCAAAAACGAAGCTAAAAACTACAAACGGTGTTGTTGCTGCTCAATTTGTAGGTGATCAGATAGCCAAAAAGGCTGTTGAGAAAGGGATAAAGAAAGTTGTTTTTGACCGCAGAGGATATGCGTATATTGGTAAAGTTAAAGCTCTTGCCGATGCCGCAAGATCGGGCGGATTAGAGTTTTAATAATAAAAATTTTTGGAGGACACGTTGGCTGAACATCAAGCAGGAAAACAAAAAAATGATAATGGAATGAAAGAAACTGTGGTTGCCGTCAACAGAGTGGCAAAGGTGGTAAAAGGGGGTAAAAGATTCTCTTTTAGTGCTTTGGTTGTTATTGGGGATGGGGCTGGCAAAGTTGGTTGCGGGCTTGGAAAAGCAAATGAAGTTCAGTCTGCAATTCAAAAAGGAACAGCTCAAGCCAACAAATCTTTGATTTCAGTTTGTCTAAAAGATAGCACTATACCTCATGAAATAATTGGCATTTCTGGTGCAGGAAAAGTTTTTTTGAAGCCTGCGGCGCCCGGAACAGGCGTTATCGCTGGAGGGTCAGTCAGAGCAGTTCTTGAGGCAGTTGGAATAAAAGATATTCTTTCTAAATCTATGCGTTCTTCAAACCCATTTAATGTTGTGTATGCAACCTTGAATGCACTTAGTTCACTGAGATCTAAAGAAGAGATTGCAAAAATAAGGAATAAAGAGGTTGCAGATATATGAAGATAGGATTAAATAATTTGAAACCTGCTGTAGGTGCAAAACACAGAAAAAAAATTGTTGGTCGCGGAGTTGGTTCTGGTCATGGGAGAACAGCTACACGTGGATGTAAAGGTCAAAAAGCACGTTCGGGAGATGGTGCTAAAAAGATAGGTTTTGAAGGCGGGCAGATGCCTCTTTATAGGAGAATCCCTAAAAGAGGTTTTAATAATGGAGCCTTTAGAAAAGAATATGATATTGTCAACATAGGTGTTTTGAACAATCAATTTGCTACTAACGCAGAAATTACTCCATCTTCTTTGAAAGACAAAGGATTAGTTTCTCAAATAAAGTTTATAAAAATACTTGGTGGTGGACAGACAGACAAATCCTTTTCTGTGAAAGGGATGTTTTTGTCAAAATCTGCAAGAGAAAAAATTAAAGCGGCAGGCGGAAAAGTTGAGTAAATAGAGCATTTTAAGGATAAGGTAAATGTTAAAATCGTTTTTGGATATATTTAGAGTTCCCGAACTACAAAAGAGAGTGCTTTTTACTCTGGGTATAATAGTTGCTTATAGAATAGGAGCGACCATTCCTATACCGGGAATCAATGCTGATGCTGTTAAGTCTTTGTTTGATGCTAATTCAGGTGGATTATTAGGGTTTCTTGATATGTTTTCTGGCGGTGCACTTAACAGAATGTCGATTTTCTCGATGGGAATTATGCCGTATATCAACGCATCCATTATTATTAGTTTAATTCAAGGTGCTCATGTAATTCCCTACTTAGACAGACTTTCAAAAGAAGGCGAGCAAGGCAGAAAAAAAATAACCCAGATAACAAGATATGGAACATTGATATTAGGAGCAATTCAATCTTTTGGTTTAACCATGGCGATAACAAAAATGCCGACTCCCTCAGGAATGCCCATCGTTGTAAACCCTTCTTCAGCTTGGGTATTGATGACGGTTTTGACTCTTGTTACGGGGACAGCTTTGATTATGTGGCTTGGAGAACAAGTAACCGAAAGAGGTATTGGTAATGGTATTTCTCTAATAATTTTTGCGGGTATTATCGAAAGACTTCCAAGTGCCGTTATTGGCGTGGTAAGTCTTATTCAAATGGAGCAGTTGTCAATTCTTTCAGCACTTTTTCTTGGTGTTTTGGTTTTGGCTGTTTTGTTGTCTGTTGTGTGGGTTGAAACTGCCCAAAGGAAAATTCCTATTCATTACGCAAAAAGAATGGTCGGCAGAAAAATGTACGGTGGGCAAACCTCTTTTCTGCCGATTAAAGTTGATCAGTCCGGCGTTATAGCCGTTATATTTTCTGTTTCTATATTGTCTGCACCTCTAACCGTAGCACAGTTTGCCCCGAATTTAACTATATTCGGCTTTCCAATTATGGAAAAAATACTTGTGTGGTTTAATAATGGTTCAGTTCTTTACAGTTTGGTTTATGCGGCTTTAGTTATTTTCTTTTGTTATTTTTACAATGCTATTTCTTTTAACCCAAAAGATATCGCCGAAAATATGAAAAAGTCGGGAGGTTTTATTCCCGGTATTAGACCAGGAGATCCAACATCTAAGTATATACAGAAAGTCTTAGAAAGAATTACTTTAGGCGGTGCATTGTTTGTGGCTATTATTGCTGTCTTGCCCGACTATTTGAGAAGTATGTTGGATGCTCCGTTTTTCTTTGGCGGCACATCATTGCTGATAGTGGTAGGTGTTTCTTTAGATACGATAGGACAGATAGAATCACATTTAATAATGCGTCACTATGAAGGATTTATGAAAGAGGGACGTATAAAAGGAAGATGGTTTAACGTAAGATGAACTACATTCTTTTAGGTGCACCAGGAGCAGGAAAAGGAACTCAAGCAAAAAAAATAGTTGAGAAATTTGCAATTGTTCATTTGTCCACCGGAGATATGTTTAGAGAGGCAAAACAATCGAATAAAGTTATAGCTGATTTAATGCAGGCGGGTAAGTTGATACCAGACGAAATTGTTGTTGATATGATAAAGAAAAGATTGAAAAAAGATGATGTAAAAAAAGGTTTTTTGTTGGATGGGTTTCCTAGAACTCTCAATCAAGCAGTAGAATTAGACAAAACATTAGAAGAAGAGAATATAAAAATAGATGCAGTCTTTTTGTTGTCTATTGATAATGAAGAGGCTATAAAAAGAATTTCAGGCAGAAAAGTATGTAAATGCGGTGCAAGTTTTCATGTTTTATTTCTCCCTCCAAAGCAAAACGATATTTGTGATTATTGTGGCGGAAAATTAGAACAGCGTCCTGATGACAAAGAAGAAGTTGTTAGAGAAAGATTAAATGTTTATGACAAACAAACGCAGCCGTTAATTGGTTATTACACAAAAAAGGGTTTATTGGTTGAGATAGATGGTTCAAAAAATGAAAAAGTTGTCTTTGAACAAATAAGTAAAAACATAATTGATAAAAAGTAGGGAACCTTGTTTAAGAAATTAAAAATTGAATTAAAAACTAATAAAGAAATAGAAATAATGAAGGTTGCAGGAAAAGTCGTTGGTGAAGTTTTAGAAAAAGTAAAAGAACTAATAAAACCGGGTATAAAAACGAAAGAAATAGATGTATGGATAGAAGGATATATAAGATCATTGAACATGGAACCAGCTTTTTTAGGTGTTGAAGGTAAATTTTTTCCATTTCCTGCGTCGGCTTGTATTTCTATAAACAATGAGCTTGTTCATGGAATTCCTGATAGTAGAAAATTAGAGTTGGGCGATATTGTTTCTATAGATACAGGGGTTATTTATAATGGCTATTATGGAGATGCCGCAAGGACTTACCCTGTTGGTGATATATCAAAAGAAGCCTCTAAGCTTTTAGAAATCACAGAAAAATCGTTGGCAAACGGCATAAAGCAAGCTGGGCAAGAAAAACGTTTGGGCGATATATCGCATGCTATTCAAAAGACTATAGAAGATAACGGCTTTTCGGTTGTTAGAGATTTTTGTGGACATGGAATAGGCAGGAGCTTGCATGAAGATCCTCCTGTATTCAATTTCGGTGACCGGGATAGGGGGGTGAAGTTGCAAACGGGAATGGTTTTGGCAATAGAACCTATGGCAAACGTAGGTGGATATGAGGTTAGAACCCTTGAAAATGGGTGGACTGTAGTCACAAAAGATAGAAGTTTATGTGCTCATTTTGAAGATACAATTGCTATTACTGAACACGGTGTCGAAATCTTAACAAAGGTGTAATAATGGTAAAAGAAGACAAAATTGTAGTTGATGGAAAAATTTTAGAGTCATTGCCTAATGCTATGTTTAAGGTTGAGATTGAGGGTGGACATGTTGTTTTGGCTCATATATGCGGAAAAATGAGGATGCATTACATTAAAATTTTACCGGGTGATAAAGTTAAATTAGAATTATCTCCATATGATTTGACACGCGGAAGAATTACATACAGGGATAAATAGTTATAGTTCTCATTTTTGAAGATATTTTTAACAAGTAAAAATGACTTATAGGGAGTTATAAAATGAAAGTAAGGGCATCTGTAAAACCGATTTGTCAGAAATGTAAAGTTATAAAACGTAAGGGTGTTATAAGGGTAGTGTGTTCAGATCCAAGACATAAACAAAGACAAGGTTAAAGAAATATAACTGGAGGAAAATAATGGCGCGAGTTGCTGGAGTTGATTTGCCGAAGGGGAAGAGACTAGATATAGCATTGAGATATATCTATGGAATAGGTCCTGCTATTTCGGACGAAATAATAAAAGAACTTGAATTGGAACCTTCAAGGAGAGTTAAAGATCTGACGGAAGAAGAAGTCAACAAAATAAATAATTTTATAACGAAGAGTCTTAAAGTTGAGGGAGATCTGAGACGTGAGATTCAAAGCAATATCAAGAGGCTTATTGAAATTGGAAGCTACAGGGGTTTGCGTCATAGAAGGAATCTTCCAGTCAGAGGGCAAAGAACAAAAACGAATGCTAGGACGAGACGCGGCAAGAGAAAAACTGTTGGTGCTGGGAAGGCTCCTGCTCCCGGTAAAAAAGGTTAAACACATTAAATTGTCTGCCTGTACAATAAAACAAGGCATAATATTAAATGGAGGGTTTTGTAATGGCTGATGAAAAGAAGTCTGCTGGCGGATCGAAAAAAAAGAAATATGCAGGAGGAGTGGCAAAAGCTTATATATTGTCTTCCTTTAATAATACCATTGTAAATATAACCGATGAAAAGGGAAATACATTAGTTTGGGCATCCGCTGGAGGTTCTGGTTTTAAGGGGACAAAAAAAGGAACTCCATTTGCTGCTCAGATGGCTGCGGCTAGTGTTGGAAAAAAGGCTTTTGATATGGGAGTAAAAACTATTGCTGTTTTTGTAAAGGGACCTGGTTCGGGAAGAGAAACTGCTATAAAAGGTCTTCAGTCATCAGGATTGGATATAACTTTAATTAAGGATATTACTCCAGTTCCGCATGATGGTTGCCGTCCACCGAAACCGAGACGAGTATAAATATAGATATAACATTGGAGGATTTATAAAATGTCGCGTTATTTAGGATCAGTGTGCAAATTGTGCCGCCGTGAAAAAGAAAAACTTTTCTTGAAAGGGGATAAGTGTAACGCAAATTGCACTTTGGATAAAAAAAGAGGAAAAAATGGTCCAGGTCAGCATGGGGCAGGAAAATCTAAAATGTCTGATTATGCAAAGCATCTACGCGAAAAACAAAAAGCGAGAAGAGTGTATGGTCTAACGGAAGAACAATTTAGACATTATTATCACTCGGCTGAAAGAATGAAGGGGTCTACGGGAGATAATTTGCTAAGGCTTCTTGAGTTAAGGCTTGACAATGTTGTTTATCGTTTAGGCTTGGCTTCTTCTAAAAAGATGGCACGTCAAACGGTAAATCACGGCAACATTTTGGTAAACGGCAAAAAAGTTGATGTTCCACGTTATCAGGTAAAAGCAGGAGATATTATAACGGTTCCAGAAAAATATAGATCCAATAAAACCATAAAGGACTTGGGGGATAAAGTATCTGTTGGTGTTCCTTCGTGGTTGTCCTTTGATAAAACCAAGATAGAAGGTTCTGTTATAAGCGAGCCTCTTGCAGGGGAAATATCGCAGCCGATAGATAGTCAACTGATAGTTGAGTACTATTCCAAATAAAACTAAAAATAAATAAACGAGGCATATAAATGAAAGATTTAGGAAAATTACGTAGTCTCATTTTGGACGAAAAAACGGCAACGGAGTTTTATGGACGCTTTACAGCAGAACCATTTGAAAGAGGTTATGGACACACAATTGGTAATTCTTTGCGACGGATTTTGCTTTCTAGTCTTACCGGGGCGGCAGTTACTGCCGTTAAGATTGATGGAGCCTTACACGAATTTGCTGTTCTAAAAGGTGTTAAAGAGGATGTAGCACAGATAATATTGAACTTAAAGAAAATAAGAATAAAGCTCCTTTCTAAAGGACCAGAAAAATTACATTTGAAAGTTTCAAAACTTGGGAAGATTAAGGCAGGAGATATAGACAAAAATGCAAGTGTTGAGATAATGAATCCTGAGCAGGAAATTGCCAATGTGGACAGCGGAACTTCTTTTGAGTTAGAAATGGAAGTCTCATCAGGCATTGGTTATGAAGTTGCTGATGAAAATAAATCTACCCGTTATCCTGTTGGAACCATTCTTTTAGATGCCCTGTTTTCTCCTGTTAGAAAAGTTAATTATGAGGTAGAGAATACCCGAGTAGAACAAACCCTCAATTACGATAGATTGATTATTGAAATATGGACGGATGGCTCCGTTTCTCCTTCAAACGCTTTAAGAGATTCTGCAAATATACTAAAGAAGAGTTTAGCGATATTTGTTCAAGAAGAGGACGAGGAAAATCAGGCGACAAATAATAATGTCACCGCTTCAAACACTAATAGCGGAGACATATTAGAACAGCCTCTAAGCATATTGGAACTTTCTACGAGAGCCTCTAATGCCCTGAAAAAAGCCGACATAAAAACTATTGGCGAGCTAATGGAACTTTCAGATAAAAAAATCAATAGCTTTAAGAATTTTGGCGACAAGTCAATGGAAGAAATAAAAACAAAACTTGCAGCAATAGGTTTATCGCTTGGAGAAAAAAGTAACAAGGAGGTTCTAAATGATAAAAAATCATAATGGAAGTAAACTCGGAATCACAACTTCACACAAAAAAGCGATGCTTCGTAATTTATCTACAAGTTTGTTTCTTCACGAGACGATAACAACAACCTTACCTAAGGCAAAGGAGTTGGTGAGATATTCGGAAAAGCTTATAACGAAAGCTAAGAAGTCAGATTTGAATGCTATAAAAGCTATTCATTCTGAAATAAAAAATAAAGATGTTATAAAAAAGGTGTTTGATGTTTTGGTTCCTAGATATAAGGATAGAAATGGTGGCTATACGCAAATTCTTAAAGTTGGCTCAAGACGTGGAGATAATGCTGATATTGCTATTGTTAAGCTTATTGTATAGTGTCATCATTGAAGAACATATTGTAATTCAAAAATAACTTTTCAGAGGATAACGCAATGTTTAATTATTTATTCAGCATGTTTTCAAATGATATGGGAATTGACTTAGGAACGGCTTCTGTTCTTGTTTATCTTAAAGGCCAAGGGATTGTGTTGAGGGAACCTTCGGTTGTAGCGATGAACAAGCACACAAAAAAAATATTGGCTATTGGAATAGAAGCAAAAAGAATGTTGGGCAGAACACCCGAAAATATTGTTGCTGTTCGACCGTTAAGAAATGGAGTAATTGCTGATTTTGACGCTACTGAAAAAATGATTAGACACTTTATAAAGAAGGTGCATGCTCGAAAAACCATGTTGCATCCAAGGGTCGTCATTGGTGTCCCTTCTGGAATAACTGAGGTCGAAAGACGAGCTGTTAGAGAATCCGCCGAGCAGGCTGGTGTTCGTGAAGTTCATTTGATTGATGAGCCAATGGCTGCGGCGATAGGGGCAGGGATGCCTATTCAAGAACCAGAGGGCAATTTGATTGTTGATATTGGCGGCGGCACGACCGAAGTGGCTGTTCTTTCTTTGGGCGGCACAGTTGTTGCAAAATCTTTAGGTATTGCTGGGGATGAAATGGACGAAGCTGTTATCAATTATTTTAGGCGCAAATATAATTTGATTATAGGTGAAAACACAGCGGAGGAAGTTAAAATAAATATTGGTTCTGTTTTTCCAATGGACGAAGAAATGTCGATGGATGTAAAGGGCAGGGATCAAATCACAGGTCTCCCAAGAACAATAAGAGTCAGTTCAGAAGAAATGAGAATAGCTTTGGCTGAACCCACAAAACAAATAATTGAAATAATAAAAAGCACTTTAGAGGAGACTCCTCCTGAACTTGCAGCCGATCTTGTTGATTACGGAATCATTCTTAGCGGTGGCGGATCTTTGGTGAGAGGGTTTGATAAACTTTTGGCACAAGAAACAGAACTTCCTGTTAATCGGGCCGACGATCCTTTAACTTGTGTTGCACGGGGAACAGGCATGTATATGGAAGAGTTAGACAATATAAAAGATTCTTCAAGAAGCAGATTTTAAGAAAATGCGAAATGAGAAAAATCCAAGACATACAAATATCATCTTTATAATAATCGTTTTAGTAAGTTTGATAACCATCTTTTTAAGAGCAACTCCTGCCATCAGTCTTGTAAAAAAATTCATTTATTATCTTGCCTACCCCAGTGTAAGCACTGCCCATCAAATCTTTCTGCATACCGGCGACTTTGCCGAATCCATCAAATCTTACGTTTCTATCAGCCAAGAAAATCTCACTTATCGTCGTATTAACCAAGAGCTATCGAGCAAACTCTACAATTACAATCAAATGAAGAGAGAATACGATAGTTTAATGGACGCATTACAAATTCCAAGATCTGAATACAAAGCAATAGTATTTGCCCGTATTTCTATAAGGGAACCGAGTGAATGGTATCAGTGGTTTATTCTTGATAAGGGTGCGGCCGATGGATTAGAAAACGATCTCCCTGTTTTTATGCTCATGAAAAATGGGGTCATGTGTGCTGTTGGGAGCATTGTGGAAACTTATGAACACTCGGCAAAAGTTGTCTTGATAACAAATTTATTTTCGGCAGTTCCTGTTCGCATCAGGGGCAAGAACATAAATTCTCTTGCGGAGGGAATGAATTCTATTGGTTTGAAAATAACATATATCCCTTTTAATGCAGACGTAGCGGTTGGAGATGTCATTGAGGTAAGTCCTTTGAGTGCTATTTTTCCTCCCGGAACCTTGGTCGGGGTAATAAAAAGTGTCTCGACTGCACCTTCTACAGATTTCAAAACTGCTCTTGCCGATGTTGTTTTTGATAAAAATATAGTCAATCAGGTGATAGTTATTGTGGGACAAAAGGAATTGCTGTGAAGAAAACTTTTTACTTAATATTTGTTTTTATATTGATTAGCATTCTCCAGTTTTTCTTTGGAAATTATTTATCGCTTTGGGGCGGATATCCGAATTTTATTTTGATTGCAATAGTTTATCTTGGCATCACTCGAGGTCGTCTTGATGCAGCCATAGCAGGATTTTTGTTTGGAATTGTTTGGGATGTTTTTTCTACCGATGTTTTTGGAATGAGAATGCTTTTGTTTTCGACGACAGGATACTTTATAGGTGTATTGAGCAAAACCATTGATACCGATCAGCCGTATTCTCAAACGATTATTATGGTTTTTGCAAGCATCATCTATTTTTTAGGAATTTCGGTTATTCTTTTCTTGTTTTCAGACGGGCGAGAGACTCTTTTGCAGGCAATTTTCAACTGGAAAAATTTTATCTGTTTTTTTGCCACAGTAATTGTTGCCATCCCAGCACTGTTGTTCTTAAAAATCATAAACAGATATCTAAAAGAGAGATGATGGTATGGTGTGGCAACAAGAAGATGGCTTCTCCTACAGTGATTTTTTTGTCAGGCAAAAAATAATTTTATTTTGTTTTGCTTTATTGTTTTTTATCCTTTCAATCAGACTTTTTTATTTGCAAATCATTCGCGGTTCTTCATATGAAGAAATTTCTGAGCAGCAAAGAATTTATAACACCAAAGAAGTTGCCCCTCGTGGACTTATATATGCTTCTGACGGTTCAATGATAGTAGAAAATGCCTTCACTTATTCCCTCCTGTTTTACCCTTTTGACCAAGCTGGAATGCCCACCGACGAAACCATAGTGAAACTAAACAAAATCCTTAAAAAAGACATCAAACCTTATCTTGAAGAAGGCTTAAAAACAGGCAAAATTGTCAAACTTGCCGACAAGCTTACAACTGACGAAATGTTTAAAGTTCAAGAAAACAAGATGGGGTTAAACGGTGTAACTTTATTGATTGAACCAGTAAGGGTTTACAATTTCCCAGAGGAAAACAGCCATATCACTGGATATTTGGGCGAGATAAACAAGGAAGAGTTGAAAGCTCTTTCTGGGGATGGGTATGTCATGGGTGATTATATCGGCAAAGGCGGGGTGGAGCAGGTTTATGACACTTATCTACGCGGGATAAATGGCGGAAGACAGCTTGAAGTCAACGCTAAAGGCGCCCAGACACAAATCTTTAATTACACTCAGCCGGTAACAGGCAACAGTCTTTATCTAACGATAGATCCCAAATTGCAAAAACTTGCTTATGAAAGCTTGGTAAATAGTGCCAGCGGGCGGGGTTCTGTTGTTATCATAGATGTTCGGACGGGTGCGGTAAAAGCTTTGGTTTCTGCTCCGGGTTATAACGGCAACAAAATTAACTCAGAAGATTTCAATGTTTATCTTAAAGATAAAAACCTCCCTCTTTATAACAGAGCTACTCAAGCTTTATATGCACCGGGATCTATTTTTAAGATAGTTGTTTTTGCTGCTGCGGTGGAGTCAGGTTTTGATATTAACGAGACGGTGTTTTGTTCAGGGCATTTTGATTTTGGCGATAGGCGGTATGCTTGCTGGTATAAGCCGGGTCACGGAAGAGTGAATATGATGGAAGCCATGGCCCAGTCGTGCAATGTTTATTTTTACAACCTTGCCCTAAAATTAGGCGTAGACAAAATAGATGAATTTTCTTGGAGATTTCATTTGTCTGAGCAAACGGGAATAGATCTCCCTAACGAGAAAAAAGGTTTTGTTCCAACACCGACATGGAAGAAAGCAAAAGATAAAATTCCTTGGCTTCAGGGCGACACGATAAATTTTGGGATCGGTCAGGGCGCTTTGTGGGTTACCCCTCTTCAAATGGCGGCTATGATCAGTGCCGTCGCAAACAAAGGTATTAGCTACAGACCATATATCGTCAGCAAAGCTGTTTCGCCCAATGGAAATGAAATTTATACTCATTCCGTAAGAGAGAACGAACCTGTAAATCTTTCATCAGGAACGTGGGATATTTTGCATAAGGCATTGATAGAAACAGTCGAAAAAGGGACAGCCCGCAGAGCATATTTCCCAAATATCAAGGTGGCAGGTAAAACAGGCACAGCTCAAAATCCGCAGGGAGATGATCATGCTTGGTTTGTTAGTTTTGCACCCGCAGACAATCCAGAAATTGCTATCGCTATCATAGTTGAAAATGCAGGCGGAGGCAGTGCAAATGCTGTTCCAATAGGTAGGAAAATTTACGAGGCATATTTTTCTGAGGGCGAGTATGAAAACTCAAAATAATCGGCTAACTAATAGGTGGAGATAAATGAAGAAAGTAAGCAGTTTGATCAACAATTTCTTTTTTAACATAGACGGACTTTTGTTTGCGTCTTTGTCGTTAATTATTTTGATCGGTTGCTTTGCAATATATTCAGCGACGGGGGCGGATTCACTTTATTCCCGTTATATTTCTGTTCAAATGGCAGCGATATTCATCGGGCTTTTAATGATGTTGGTTCTGACAAATTTCAACTACAAGAATTTCGCCAACTTAGACAAGTTCATCTATGGTTTATCGATCTTGCTTTTGGTATCAGTTTTAATTTTCGGCACGACAATCAAAGGAACTAAAGGTTGGTTTAATCTCGGAATAGTTTTTTTCCAGCCTGTTGAGATAGCCAAAATTCTCTATATTTTAGTGCTGTCATCTTTTTTGTCGAAGATGGGAAGCAATGTAAAGAAAATAAAAGTTGTCAGTTTTTCGTTTTTGATACTGTTAAGCCATTTGATTTTGATTATGATGCAGCCAGATTTTTCTTCAACATTGTCATACTTTCCCATAACTATCATCATGTTGTTTATAGCAGGTGTCCGTTTTCGATACTTACTTGTCATCATTATTTTTGGCTGCATTGCTGCGGGCGTGCCATTGATGATGGCATTTTTTAAGTTCCATAATATTGTTGTGGAAAACAGTTCTCTTTTTATAAGGGTTCTTTTTTCTTTGCAGGATGGAATTACATGGTTATATATGACCATTGCCTTTGCAGTAGCGATAGTGATTATCTGGTGGTTTTGTAAAAAATTAATGTTGCGGGCCCCGATGTCGTATATAATAATTTTAGCACTTGCCATTTTGATGGGCTGCATTGCTTCTGGTTTTGTAGAAAAATCTATCAAGGATTATCAGAAAAAAAGGTTGGTGGTTTTTTTAGATCCAACGATAGATCAAAGGGGGTCGGGCTACAACATTGTTCAATCAAAAATCACCATAGGTTCGGGTGGGTTTTTAGGAAAAGGTTTTAAGCATGGGACGCAGACTCATCTTGGCTTTTTACCAGAGCAACACACCGATTTTATTTTTTCAGTCATAGGTGAAGAGGGGGGCTGGTTAGTTTCGCAGTTGACGATTTTGCTGTATTTTATTTTTCTCTGGCGAGCTTTAGTTATCGGTCGAAACGCAAAAGATTCATTTGGTTCTTTTGCGGCAACAGGAATAGTTGCAATGTTTGGGTTTTATGCGTTTATCAATATAGGTATGGTCATGGGCATAATGCCTGTAACAGGGGTGCCTTTATTGTTTATTTCTTATGGTGGTTCGTCTATCATTTCCTCGTTTTTTGCTGTTGGGATATTGTGTTCAATCAATATGAGGAAGCACACTAATTATAAAACCGCTTAAACTTTACAAGAGAAAAACAATGCCGCAAATCGTCAAGAAAACGTTTTTTTATATATAGAAACGTTACATTTATTATTACAAGGGAGTTTTTGTGAAAAAAGAAATTATTGTTAATAGAGCTTTAGAGGAGACAAGAGTAGCTGTTCTTGAGGACGGAAAATTGTTTGATCTGTTTATTGAAAGAAGGGAAACCGAAAAAATTCTAAATAACATTTACAAGGGAGTAGTCCAAAACATTGTGCCTGCACTTAGTTCAGCTTTTATCGATTTAGGTTTTGGCAAGAGTGCATATCTTGGCGTTGGCGACGTCATTTCAAAAAATAAAACAGAGGGTAACAACAATGTCAGCTCTCTCTTAAAAACACGTCAGGAAATAATGGTGCAGGTTTACAAAGAGCCTATCAGCACGAAGGGGCCTAAGGTTACAATGGACATATCCCTTCCGGGTAGGCTTTTGGTTTATATGCCTTATAGCGACAATATCGGAATTTCGAGAAATGTTGACGACAAGAAAGAAAGCGATCGTCTAAAATCCATCGCTGTAAAATTAAAAAAAGATATTTCAGGCGGGTTGATTATAAGGACAGAGGCTGAGGATGCGACGGAGGAAGAAATTGCTCGAGAGATTAGATACCTAAGCCGTTTGTGGCGGTCAATTTTGGATCGTTTCAAAACTGCAAAACCGCAAACCCTTATCCACAAAGATTTGGGTGTAGTTTTTCAAACCGTGAGGGACTACTTTTCAGACAATGTTGAGCTGATGCACATCGATTCACAAAAAGAACTTAAAGATGTTATGGATTTTATGAAAATCATTTCGCCGGAATTTACAGACAGAATTGCACTTTATGACGGCGACCGCCCCATCTTTGACGTTTATGGAATTGAGGACGAGCTTAAACATCTCCTTGCAAACAAGATCAAGTTAAAGTCTGGCGGATATTTGATTATTCAAGAAGCGGAATCTCTTTGTGCTATCGACGTAAACAGCGGCAAATTCACATCAAAAAATTCTCAAGAGGACACAGCGGCGCTTACTAATATAGAGGCGGCAGAAGAAGTTGCTCGGCAGCTGAGGTTGAGAAATATCGGCGGGATCATTGTCATCGATTTTATCGATATGAAGAAAGCCTCAAACCGCCAAAAAGTTTTAGAAAAACTCCGTTCTTTTACGAGGGGCGATAAAGCAAAAATTAAAATTTGGCCGATAACAAAACTCGGTCTTGTGGAAATGACACGGGAAAGAAAACGCGAATCTCTTTTGGCTTTGATGGGGGAAACTTGCCCGCTTTGTAATGGTGTCGGTCAGGTGGTTTCAAGAGAATCCATTTTCACCAAAGTTTGTTGTGAAATAGACAAGATGAACATCAACATTCATCGCGGCATAGCAAGAATCAAATTAAATCCTGCAATGTATGAATACTTTTTAGAGCGCAAAGGTAGGCTTAAAGAGCTTTTCAATATTGATTTTGAGATCAAGACAGACCTTGATTTAGAAAGAGAGGATTACAAAATAATTCTTGAGTAGCACTTTGTAGTTATAAATTGCGAATACGACCACTATCATTATTTTGATGGAGACGAAATGAAAATTTTCAGTTATTTCACAAGACAGTTTTACACGTCGGGCGGATATTATGAGTTCCTTAAAATAGCTTTTCCTTTGATAGTTTCGATGGGCATAGGTGCTGTCCAGCTTTTTGTCGACAGAATTTTTTTAGCTTGGTATTCGACCGAATCTTTTGCCGCCTCAGTTCCTGCCGGTGTTTCTAACTTTGCAATCGTCAGCCTTTTTCTTGGTGCACTCTCCTACATAAATGTTTTTGTGTCTCAGTATTATGGAAAGGGCGAATATCGCTCAATCGGTCCGGCTATCTGGCAAAGTGTATTTTTGTGTTTTGGTGCAGCCCTGATAATGTTGGTTCTCTCATTTTTTTCAAATTCTATTTTTGAGTTTATGGGCCATCCCGCTCTCTTGGTTAAAGAAGAGGGCGATTTTTTTAGGGTGATGTGTTATGGGGCATTCCCGGCGATAGCGGCAAGTGTTTTTTCTGGCTTTTATTCTGGACGCGGGCGAACCGGAATCGTCTTGCTGATCAGCACAGTAGGTGTTTGTGCAAATATCGTTTTGGATTATCTTTTGATTTTTGGAAATTTTGGTTTTCCTGAGCGGGGCATCGCAGGAGCAGCCGAGGCGACCAACTGGGCGGCACTGATAACTTTTGCAATTTATATGCTCTTGGTTCTTTCTAAAAAAAATGCAGACATCTACAACACAAGATTTATCAGGCTCGATTTTTCTTTTATGAAAAGGTTGTTGAAATTCGGCATACCAAACGGCGTGCAGTTCTTTTTTGATATGGCGGGGTTTAGTATTTTTGTTTTGATAATCGGCAGTCTTGGCACAGAGGCTTTAGCGGCAAACAATATTGCACTAAACACTTATAACTTAGCGTATATGCCTCTCATCGGAAGCGGCATTGCATTGTCAGTGATGGTTGGAAAATATCTCGGCAAAAATAAAGTCTCTCTTGCACAAGCAAGCGTTCGCTCGGCGGTTCAAATAGTTTGTTTGTATATGTTTTTTGTTGCCATTGTTATGACGGTTTTTCCAGAAAAGTTGGTAACTTGGTTTTTAGGCGGGAGCGAGGTCATTTCGATAGAACAAATAATCCCAATGTCTATCGTTCTATTGAGAATCAATGCGGCGTTTTTAATCTTTGATGCGATAAATGTGGTTTTTTCTGCGGCAATCAAAGGGGCAGGCGACACGGCTTTTGTTATGAAAACGATGATCCTCGTCTCAATTTTTATCATCATCATTCCGATATATCTCATTGTTTCTGTTTTCAACTTAGGTTTATATGCGGCATGGACAGCCATGATTGTCTACATTGCGGTTTTGGCTGGCACTTTTTACCTTCGTTACAAATCGAACAAATGGAAGAAGATGAGAGTAATAAATATGGACATTGCCGAAGAATAATTTTTGTTAAAGCTGGGGTGGTGGAACGGCAGACACGCAGGTCTCAGAAGCCTGTCCCCGAAAGGGCGGTGCGGGTTCAAATCCCGCCCTCAGCACTAAACGGCAGGGAAAGAAAGGGAACAAAAGGGAACAAAAGGGAACGACCAGAACGGCAGTGATCAGTGATTAGTGGTTAGTGAACGACCAAAATGGCACAAATCACCCGCCACCTCAACACGCCAACACTACTAATATAGGTATAGGCACCCCTGCTTACCAATAAAAACCCCCCTGCTTTCAGTAGCAGGGAGGTTTTTATTGCTCAGCCCAGCAAATCCCCCACCGAAAAAACCACTTGCCGCCCCCTCACAACTATGCCACACCACTTGCAGACCAATCCGCCTGTGCTATCAACCCCAGCCCCCCGCCGTTCAACCCCGCCCCTTTCCCCTGCCGCCAGAAAATCCCCCACCGAAAAAACCACTTGCCGCCTCCTCACAACTATGCCACACCACTCGCAGGCCATCCGCCCGTGCTTATCAAATCCAGCCTCCCGTCGTTCAACCCCCGCCCGCTGTAACCCTGCCCAGAAAATTCCCCCCAAAAACCCAATTCTCTCACCAGTGGTGAGAGAATTAGACTAAGCTAACAAATCAAGCTTTTTTGCAAACTTTTCCCATTCATTTTCTCTCAAATGTCATACCTATAAAGCAGTTTTGCTATACTCCAGCCCTCACCCATTTTCTCGCACCTTTAGCGAGAGACTTCAATTATCCAAAAATCATCAAATTTTTCACTTTTGACCCATCAAAATCCTAATTCTCGCACCAGTGGTGCGAGAATTAGACTAAGCTAACAAATCAAGCTTTTTTGCAGGCATTTACCAGTTTTCACTCTCAAATCTCGTATTTCCGCCCCACTTTTATGGCACCCTCCTGTCCCCAAATTCACCCAAAAAACCCAATTCTCGCACCAGTGGTGCGAGAATTAGACCAAGCTAACAAATCAAGCCTTTCGTGTTCAAATAAGCAGAAAATGGAACAAAAATCTAACAATTAAAGGAGATTAATTATGCCACCTAAAAAAAGCTTAGTTTCCCCAAATGTTTCTGATTTTGAAGAAATAGCAGCTATTATCGAGAATACCCGAAAGAAGGTATTCCGGATTGCTAACCATGAATTGATTGATATGTATTGGAAAATCGGTAGCTATGTCAGTCAAAAAGTCAAGAGTGGTAAATGGGGCAAATCCGTTGTGGAAGATTTTGCCGTATATATTAAAACCCGTTTTGTAGGCATTCAAGGATTTTCCCAGCAAAATATCTGGCGTATGAAACAGTTTTACGAGACATATGCTCAAAAAACAAAACTCGCACAGTTGGTTCGAGAATTGGGCTGGACGAATAACCTCCTCATAATGATGGCTGCAAAAACCGACGAGGAACGTGAGTTCTATCTTATGGCATCCATCAAAAACAGTTACTCAAAACGAGAGCTGGAACGGCAAATCGATAGTTCTTTATTTGAAAGGATGATGATTTCTAAAAGGAACAATCGGTCATTTTTTAAACGCAACTCGGGTCTTTCCGCTTTGCGTGACAGCTATGTGCTTGAATTTCTTGATATTCCCCAACATCATCAGGAAAAAGAGTTGCGTAAAGCGATTATCGACAATCTATGCAACTTTATTTTGGAGTTTGGCAAAGACTTTACTCTCGTTGGTGAGGAATACAAGGTGCAGGTCGGGCACTCGGATTTTAGTATCGACTTACTGTTTTTTAATCGTGAACTCTCGTGCCTCGTTGCGGTTGAATTAAAAACTACCCACTTTAAGCCAGAACATCTCGGACAGCTTGAGTTTTACCTTGAAGCCCTTGACCGTAATGTTAAAAAGAAAAATGAAAATCCAAGTGTCGGATTGATACTTTGCACTGGCAAAGACGATGAGGTTGTGAAATATGCCTTGAGTCGCAGCTTGTCGCCAGCACTGATTGCCGCATATCAGACCCATTTGCCCAAGAAAGAATTTCTTGAAAACAAGCTTAGGGAACTGCGTGAACTGGCTGAGGCAGGGGCAGGGGCTTTATCAGACCACGACCCGAACGGCAAGTGATTAGTGATTAGTGATTAGTGGTTAGTGCCTTCCTCTCGGCGGGCATCCCCGCCCGAGGGGTTAGGGGTCAAGGAACGGCAAGGCAAGGCAAAGGCAAAAACGGCAAGTGATCAGTATTCTGAATAAGAAAGTTCTACAATCGACCGCAAGAGTCAGTTGGGCTTCCGTCACGAAGCTGTCTAAGTCCGAGCCTGTAAGTCTGGAAGTCCTAAGCAAAATCTGCAAAGCAATTGAAAGCAAGATCGGCGGCATCATGGAGTTCGTTGATGATGAGTAACCGCTAATCATACAGAAGGAGGTTTGAAATATGGCTCGCAGAAAAAACATAGAAGTAACTCCCGATAAAGTAAGCCCGCACACCATCAAGAAGTTTGAACTGATTGAAAAGTATGTAAAGGATTGGGCACCAAAACTCCTGAATTATCCGAACTGCAAAGGCATTGTCTTCATCGACTGTATGTGCAATAGCGGCATCTACAATGACTACTTAGACAAGAAAGTAGTTGGAACACCTATCCGTGTTGCGGCATACCTTGCAGATACCATGAAAACCTATCCAAACAAACAAGCTCACCTGTATTTCAACGACCTTTCCGCAGAGAAAATAGAAGTTTTAAAAACTCGATTGCCTGCCGACGCAAACAACTTCCACATAACAACACGAATCGGAGACGGAAACGATCTATTGAAGACAATCCGGGCAACTAACATATCGCATACACACTACCTCCTCGTCTATGACCCAAACCAAGCATCTATTGATTGGGTGGCATTATCTCCGTTCCTACGCAACTGGGGAGAGGTAATCATAAACCACATGGTGTCCGACTCGATACGCGGAGTATCTCAAGCCAAGAGCGACGCTACCAAAGCCAAGTATGCACAGACTTATGGGGCTCCCGTTGAATCACTGCTTACTTTCAGGGGCAAACGAGATGCTTATGAAAAGCGAATCCAAAAAATAATAACGATGCTTAGCACTCAGACGGGTAAGAGATATATAGCACCGTTCCCGTTTTTTAATAAAAAGAACAGTTTGGTCTATAATCTTATACATTGTAGCGGTCATATCGCGGGGTTTAAGCTGTTCAAGAAAACAGCTTGGAAGACATTCGGTGGTAAGTCCTCCACAAAGAATACGTATGGTAATGAAAAACAACCTGAGCTGGATTTTAACGGTACCGGCGAACTTAACACAATGACAGATGAATACTGTTACTATGTAAAAGACATAGCAAAGTTCATTCACGACAGTTTTATCGGTCAGCAAAACGTTTCTCTCTCGGAGGTATGGCGGTTGTTGGATGACCATCCCACATTTCCGTCTGATGGCTATAAACCTGAAATCAAGAAAGAGCTGAAGGACATATACAGAGACATTGTTTCAAAGAAATCTATAACATTCACAAAAAGGAGGGCTTGAATATGAAAGCAGTCAAGGGATACATAGAGCGCAAAACTATGCTCTATAAGACCGGTGTGGAGTATGGCGATTACACCATGAACCATGTGCTTGGATGTGCCCACGGTTGCAAATACCCGTGTTACGCCTTTCTTATGGCTCGGCGCTTTGGGAAGGTTCAGTCCTACAAATGTTGGATAGAGCCGTATCTTGTCAGAAACACGCTCGAAATCCTCGACTGGGAGATTCCTCGTCTGAAGTCGAAAATAGAGTCAGTTCATCTGTGCTTTACCACCGACCCGTTTATGTATGAATACGATGAAATAGAGCAGATGAGCCTTGCCGCCATCCGCAAACTAAACGAGGCGGGTATAAAATGCACAGTTCTCACAAAGGGGTTACTTCCCGAAGCTCTCGCTGACCTTTCCGATGAAAACGAATATGGCATTACATTGATCTCACTCGATGAAGGTTTTCGCAACCGAATAGAGCCGGGTGCGGCTTCCTATCAAAAGCGATTGGCAACGTTACGGAATTTACATGACAGAGGGTGCAAAACGTGGGTCAGCATAGAGCCTTACCCCACGCCAAATCTTATAGAACAGGACTTGGGTGAGATTCTTTATGCCTTGAAATTTACCGACAAGATTATATTCGGTCGCACCAACTACAATAAAGATGTGGGTTCCTATGTAAGGCACAAAGAATTTTTCCACGAGCAGGCACTGAAGGTCATCAACTTCTGCACAGAAAACGGTATGCAGTGCCACATAAAAGACGGCACGATGTTTGATGTGGAGCAAGATAGCCAAATCTACCCACTCAGAAAAAATCGGGGCGGTTATTGACGCCCCGAACGGCAAGTGATTAGGGGTTAGTGGTTAGTGAACGGCGAACTGCACAGGTTAGTGCGATCAATGTAGGGGAGGGTTTCAAACCCTCCCGCAAAAACAAACCCCCCTGCTCGCAAGAGCAGGGGGGTTTGTCTTTGCTGTTTACCACTGTTGTTGGTCGTGGTTTTTGTCTTTAACTAACCACTAACCACTGTCGTTCGGGTCGTTGCCGTTTACTGGGAGCGCGGGCTTCCAGCCCGCCCCAATTCCCTCAATTCATACCCCCTCAGTAGGACAGCCCCCTTTCCAAAGGGGGTGCCGCCGCAGGCGGCGGGGGTTTGCTTACCTTTGTCGCCTGCCCGCCATTCTGTTCGGCGGGTTCGTTGTTGTCGTGGGTGTTTGCCGTTGTGGTCATCACCCGATTTTTGGGCAGGTGTCAACGACCAATGTAGGGGAGGGTTTCAAACCCTCCCGTGTGGTCATTTACGGGATAACGAAACAGCGGACGGGCAACACGAAACTGGATGGGTGATTGCGGGGCGGAATTTGGAAAATGGCGGGCGGTTAATTTTTTTGTCGTGGTCGTTGTCGTGCGTCGTAAACGATAACGGCAATGGCGAACGGTAACCACAACTGCCACGACAATCGAACGACCAATCACGGCGAACTGCCAC
>JAITBH010000120.1 GCA_031283745.1 Candidatus Ectomicrobium neotermitis
CTTTTATTTCCCCTCGATAGACCTTGTCCCTATCAAAAAAACCAATCTACCCACTGCTTGAGTTGTCCACATTATGTGAAAATGTCTAATAAAACAGATTCTTGGCACATTTTGATAATAAAGCTTGGCGCCATGGGAGATGTTTTAAGGACTACTTTTTTGCTTGAGGGGTTAAAGGATATATACCCAAAAAGCTCTATATCGTGGATAGTGGCTAAAAACAATGCCTGTGTTCTACAAAACAACCATTTTATTGATGAAATAATACCAAGCGATGACAAGACAAATTCTTTCCTGACAACACACTTTTTTGACATCGTCATAAACCTTGATCTTGCTCCTGAAAGCCTGTCTTTGGCGAAATTGGCAAATACGAGGAAAGTTTGTGGATATGTCGTGGATAATTTGAGGCAAGTGATACCGTCGAATGATTTTGCAGACAAATGGCTTTCAATGAGTGCTTATGATGAGCTGAAAAAAGCAAATCAAAACACCTATCAGTTTTGGATGTCTAAAATTGTGGGCATACCAAAGGCAGACTATGAGATAAATGTCCCGCTGACCAAAGATTCAATGGAAAAAGCTGATAAATTTTTCAAAAACTTAAATGTAAAAACTGATAAGAAAATCATCGGGATAAACCCCGGTGCGGGCAAACGTTGGAAAATGAAGAAATGGACAACTGAAGGATTTATAGAAACGGCCCGGGCATTTTCAAAAAAGGGGCACATCATTTTGCTTTTAGGGGGCAATGACGATAGAGATGAAATTGAAAACATTTTGAGTGCCAAAATTCCGAATGTGTTTTCGACTGGCTTAGACAATTCTATTGCTGACTTCTTTGCGATGATAAATTTGTGCGATGTGATTTTATGCGGGGATACGATGGCTTTGCATGCAGCACTTGGGCTTAAAAAAAATGTTGTCGTGATTTTTGGTCCGACATCTGCTGCGGAGATAGAAGTTTATGGAAGAGGGAGCAAAATTTTTGCAGACAAAAAATGCTTGTGCTGCTATAAACCAAACTGCGATAAAAAAGAAACTTGCATGGATGCCGTAAAAACAGAAACGGTGATAAAAACAATGGAGAGATATTTATGAAAACAATCGCAATGATACCGACATACAATGAGGCAGGCAATATTGAAAAAGTAATAAATGATATTTTAAAAAATGGGGCGGCGGAGATGGAGGTGCTTGTGGTTGATGATATGTCTCCCGACGGGACTTATAAGATTGTTGAGGAACTATCTAAGATAAATCCGAAAATACATTTGATGCTGCGGACAGAAAAAAAGGGTCGAGGGTATGCAGGTGCTGAGGGGTTTAAGAAAGCTTTGGAGCTGGGGGCAGATTTTGTGCTGGAGATGGACGGGGATGGCTCCCATGACCCAAAATATATCGGGGAGTTTCTTCAAACGATAAAAGGGTGTGATGTTGTGATTGGATCAAGATATGTTGCGGGAGGAAAAGATGAGCAGCGGGGGATTTTGCGACGGGCAGTTAGCTCTTTTGCAAGACATTATCTTTCGATCGTGATAGGCGTTGATGTAAATGATCCGACTTCGGGGTTTAGATTGTTTAAGCGGAATGTCCTCCAAACTATCGCACCAAAACTAAAAGCCTCCGACCCGTTTATAGTAGCAGAGGTTTTGTTTTACCTTAGGAAAAACCATTTTCAAATCAAAGAATATCCCATCGAATTCTTTTCAAGAATATCGGGACAATCAAAACTCCAACCAACCACCCTCCTGAAATATCTTTTCAAATCACTCAAATTAAGAGTTGTTCGATGAGATTTGCTTCCTACTTTTGGGCAATAAATATTGCGACTGCAATTTTTAGGCTCCTGCTAATAATTTTTAGCAAGCCTGCCCTGTTTGCCGACGAGGCAAATCTGTGGCTGTATTCAAAATTTGTCAACCTTTCTTTTATAGACCATCCACCGCTTGCCGCATTTATAATCAAAATATCTACAGCTGTTTTTGGAGACAACCTTTTTGCACTGAGATTTCCGTCAGTGCTTTTTTTATTTTTGTCGATGTGGTTTTTATATGCGGCCGCAAAAAAACTCTTTGATGAGCGGACTGCTTTTTTTGCCTTCTTAATAATAAATATTATTCCTTTCTTTTCTTTACCATTTTACTTGTCCGCAACTTATGACTATGCGGTTCTCTTCTTTTGGGCAATATCCTTCCTGCTGTTTGCAAAAATAATCCAGACAAACAACAAAAATTTGTGGTATCCGCTGGGGGCTGCTTTGGGGTTGGCTCTGCTTGCGGGATATTCGACAGCAATGATCTTGCTGTCTATTTTTTTGTTCCTTGCTTTTGCAAAAGATCACAGGAGATGGCTGCTTAGAAAGGAACCTTATTTTGCTGTGCTGATTGCGGGCATAATTTTTATTCCTGTTTTGTTTTGGAATATTGAAAACGGCTGGGCAGGATTTTGGTTTGGGCAAAACTCTCAACTCTTAGGCGGAAATATAAATATTGAACCAAAGAGGTTTGGGGCATTTGTGCTAAAACAGATTTTCAATGTTTCGCCTCTGATATTTGCGATTTTGTGGGCAAGTGTTTTTGTGGGCTTTAAGAAAATGTTTGCAAAAGAAAATGAAAACATCCGATTGATAATCTTCTTTATACTCCCGCCTTTGATAATGTTTAACCTCTCGGCATTCGTGTTAAAAAACACAAACTTCCAAATTTCGGCAGGATATTTTTTCCTCTCGATGATAGCCGCGTGGATGATATTTAAGTTTTGGAAAAGCAGGGCGTTTAAGATTTTCATTGTCAGCTCGATATTGTTTTCGGTAGGATATGCGGGATTTTTTAGCGGGCAGATCTTTAAGGGAACTTTCCCGACGATCGGGGAGGTTAATTTATCCCAAAAAACAGAACCTTATGGTTGGTATGAAATTGCAGGGGAGATACGAAAGCTTTCGGACAATTATCCAACACAGTCAAAACCTTTCATCTTTAC
>JAITBH010000123.1 GCA_031283745.1 Candidatus Ectomicrobium neotermitis
TCTTGGCTCGTTGCCGAAAGATCGACTTGTTTAAGACATCATGTTGGTGCGATAATTGTTAAAGACAGAAAAATTCTTTCTACTGGATATAATGGAGCAGTGGCAAAAACAATAGATTGTTTGACTTTAGGTTGTTTAAGAAACCAATTAAATATCCCGTCAGGTCAAAGACATGAACTTTGTAGGGCAGTCCACGCAGAACAAAACGCTATAATTCAAGCAGCCGCAAACGGCGTAAGCATATTGAACTCCACCCTCTACTGCACTCATTCACCTTGTATACTGTGTGCTAAAATGATAGCAAACGCAGGCATTAAGAAGGTCGTCATAAGCGAAGTTTATCCCGACGGAGCATACAAAGAGCTTTTTAATGAATCAGGAATTGAGACCCACACCATCCAAGTAAACAATCTGTTAATCTCCCAAAAAAAGTAATCATCTCTTAAAAAGTCACGCAATAAAACCACAAAAGGAGCGTTTTATGAATATGAAACAGCTAAAGGATGCTCAATTAGTCGTATTGTTTAAAAACGGAGACGCTAAAGCGTTTGAGGAACTTGTTTTGAGGTATCAGGCACATATTTATACCTATATATTGTCTCTTACAAAAAACCCTGACTCGGCAAGCGACCTTACCCAAGACTTGTTTATAAAGGTTTATAAAAACCTATCGAAATATAATGAGGAAAATAAATTAAAAAATTGGATTTTTACATTAGCAAGGAACATAGTTATGGATCATTTCAGAAAACACAATAAAAGATTTATACCATTAGAAAACACAGCAGAAGATGAATTTTCTATCATCAACATTTTGCCCGACGGGTCTCCAAAACCGTTAGAAACGGCAATCGAAAACTATAAAAAAGAGATGGTAAACAGTGCAATTGGAAAACTGTCTCAAGATGAGCAGGAATTGATTCACTTAAAGGATTCGTTTACTTTTCAAGAGATTGCTGATATGCAGAAAAAACCTATCGGGACATTGTTGTCAAAGTTCAATAGGTCTTTAAAGAAAATCAGAAAAATTTTGTCCGAAACGGCTCCGGAGGTGTGTGATGAATATATGCAATAAACTTCCTTTGTTTTTCTATAACGAGATGTCCAAAGAGGATGGCGAGAAATTCAGACAACATCTTAAAGATTGCAAAAATTGCCAATGCTCTTTTGCAATGTTGGACTTTTTGCAAAACAAACAAGAGGTTCAAAGTGCTCCATTAAATGTCATTCAGGATATTTTCAATAAAACAACAAGGAGGAGATTCTTTCACGCTTATGTCAAAACTTGGAAAATAGGGTTTGCTGTTGCTGCAAGTCTTTTTGTCGGGTTCTTTGTTATGTTTTATTCCGACGAGCCGCAAATTCCAGACACTTATTCCTATGACATTTCGCCTATTTCTTATGACGATATTGCACAAATAGATATGACAATTAGTGAGATTGAATACACTGGGAACATAATATGATGCCTAAAGTGGTTGTCATATCTTCCCTCGTTTTATTTTCAAGCTTACCTGCTATGAACCCTGCCTTAGCCGCAATTCCGTATTACGCTGCAAATATCATTGAAACTCCTAATGAGAGAAATTTTTTTCAAGAGGATCAGGCAACAAAAGAAACTCCTATGCCCCAACTTCCTCCTTTTGAAACTCAAAGAGACAGAAAAACTCTGGAGGATCTCAGAAAAGAGCAGTTGCAGACACAAATAGAGTTGCACCGCCTCATATTAAAATACAACAACTCTCATTCTGATAGGGAAAAAAAGAAAATTGTGGCTGAGGTAAGGGATTTAGTTTCCACTCAATTAACCAAAGAGCTGGCCGAAAAGAAGCATATTCTTGCTGTTCAACGTGCCAGAATTGACGAATTTGAAAGCAAGATCAATGAAATTGAAAACAATAAAGATGTTTTTATCGATAAAACAGTAGCCTTTTTCTTGAGTCCGCAGGGTCTTGTCAGAATTCAACAACTCAACAATTCCGAAAGAAGACATCAAGTCAAAGTATCTTTCACTTATAATTAAACTTCCCGCACACAACGCAGTTTTGTAAAGCACGTCAGCAATTTCCTACACTAAAAAAGCAGCAAAAATACATTGGTTAATGACCAGTGTAAATAAAAACACAGAGGAGGCTTTTATGTTGAAAAATGTATCGGCTGTTATCTGTATGTTGTTTTTTGTTAATGCAGTTGCTTTTGTGGTTCCCTCTCAAGTAGGCGCCGCAGCAAAAAGCGATACTTCTGCGGGGACGGGTTTGTCGCAAAAAGAGGAACAAGCTCTCTACAAGGAAGAGCTTGCTGCATTGGTGAAAAAATACAATGCTGCCACAGAAGCAAACAAACCCGCTGTCCGCACAGAGGTTACAAATCTCATCTCAAAGCAAACGGACAGAGAGATTGAGAGGAAAAAAGAACGTATCGCAAAGATTGAAAAGGAGATCGCAGACATAAACTCTGATAGAGAAAATTATGTCAACAAAAAAGTCGACAAAGCCTTAAAAGCAAAGAAGAAAAAGAAAAAATAAGCACACTTTGCTATCCATTAGACGTAAAAAAGACGGTCTGGCGTTTTTTGCCAGGCCGTCTTTTTTTATTTGTAGAGATAAGAGTTGGGGATTTTCTATTTGCCTAAAACAATGTCGACAATATCTTGCGGGGTTTGAGCTGTAAAATCTGACTTAAAACTTTCCACCGCCTCTTTGCTGCTAAAACCATAGAAAACAGACAAGGAATCTACCTTTGCGGCTTTTGCAATTTTTACATCGTTTATCCCATCACCTATCATAATGCTCTTTTTAGGATTAAAGTTTGTCTTTTTTATTAGTTCAAACCACACTAAAGGGTCAGGCTTTTTTGCCCCTTTGACACTGTCGCCGCCAAAAACTTCTATGAAATGTTTCTGCCAGCCTAACCTCTTTATGATCTCTTTTGAAAAAAGTTCTGGTTTATTAGACAAAACGGCTTTTGGAATATCTTTTAGAGTCTCAAGCATATCCTCAACTCCATCATAAGGTTTTGTCTCGTCAAGCAAGCAAGAGGCATAATAATTATTGAACCTCCGAACCGCCTCCTCAAGCGTCTCGCCTTTCCTTTCAGAAACTGCATTTGCAACCAGCACGGTTACCCCGTTTCCGACAAAACTTTTTATCTCGCCTGTGCTTAATGGTGCTAAACCATAATTTTTTCTGGTCAAATTGACTGCCGATGCCAAATCTTTTTGCGAATCAATCAAAGTCCCGTCGAGATCAAAGACCAAAAAGTCATATTTCATAGTTAAATCCAAAGAATCCGTTCTGGGATATACTGAACTTTCCCGTCATATTTCGGAAGAATTCTGATTGCATAAGCACGATGGCCGACCTGATTTAAGCTCACGTTTAGCTGGTAGGTGTAATCTCCATCTTCCTGCGAAACTAAGCTCATTTCATCTATGTGCGGGTCGCTCACAATTCTCTTGCTGTCCATAAAACCTCTATAAACCTGAACGCTAACATCATTTGGAGAAATTCCTCCTAAGCAGACTTTTGCGGTTACATTGACTTTCTCGCCTATTCTCATTTCATGCTGTATGTCGTCGTTATAAGAAATTATTTGCACTCCGCTCCATTTCTCATTGATGTTTTTGCTCCACTGTGCTTTTTTCTTTAAGGTTTCATAATTGTTTTCACAGAACTTATTGTGTTCTAAAGATGAAGGGATATAGAACTTTTTCGTGTATTCCTCGACCATTCTGTTGGTGTTAAAAGTTGATCCCAGCGACATCATCGACGCTTTCATTTTCTTTACCCAGTTTCTTGGGATTCCATCTCCGCTTTTTGCAAAAAATAGGGGAATAATCTCCCTTTCTAATTGGTCGTAAATAGAACGGCTGTCGACATCATCTTGATATTGTCTATCAGAATATTTTTCGATAGAACCTATGACCCAGCCATTGTTTCCATCGTATCCCTCACACCACCAGCCATCTAAAATGCTCAAGTTCAAAACTCCGTTTATTGCGGCTTTCATTCCGCTAGTTCCCGATGCCTCCTGAGGTCTTATCGGATTATTTAGCCACACATCAGCACCTTGAACGAGATAATGGGCTATGTTCATATCGTAATCTTCCAAGAATATGATTTTGTTGCGCAGTTCCTCGTCTTTTGAAAAATTGACGATGTCTTGAATAACCTTTTTGCCCGGTGCGTCCTGCGGATGAGATTTCCCTGATATTATTATCTGAACGGGGGCAGCCCTATTTGTCAAAATTTTCTTTAACCTTTCCAAATCCCTAAAAATCAAATCGCCTCTTTTGTAGGTGGCAAAACGTCTTGCAAAGCCAATAGTCAGCGCTTCTGGATCCAAAACATCTTCAGTGTAGGCGATAAGTTTAGGAGGCAGCCCGCGTTTTTCATATTGCTGCCTTAAACTGAGCCTTGAAAAAGAAATCAGTCTTTCTTTTCTCCGCTCATGGGCTCTCCAAAGTTCAGTGTCGGGAATTGATTGAATTTTATCCCAAATCGTGTGGTCAGCCGGCTTATCTTTCCACTCAGATCCCAAATATCTGTCAAAAAGTTCGCCAAAGCCATAAGAAATCCAAGTATTTGTGTGAATTCCGTTGGTGATATGGCTAATTGGCACCTCTTTTTTTGGCAAACCCGGGTAAAGCGGGGACCACATATCCCGAGCTATCGTTGCATGAAGACGGCTGACCCCGTTTGCCTTGTTTGCAAACTTCAAAGCAAGTATGGTCATCGAAAAGTTTGTCTGATGTTCTCCCCATTTGAGAGGAAAAGCCCCAAACTGCAAAAGCATATCTTTTGACATGATGTCTTTATAAAGAGGCTCTAAATAGTTTGCAGCCAAGTTTATGTCAAAAGTCTCATTTCCTGCCGGCACAGGGGTATGAGTGGTGAAAACGCATCCGCTTTTGACCAATTCAATAGCTTCCTGCAGCAAAAGTCCCTTATCCTGCACCGCTTCTCTAACCTTTTCATATAGAAGGAAAGCCGAGTGCCCCTCATTTATATGCACAACGCTCGGATTTATATTTAAGGCTTTCAGCAACATTGTCCCGCCTATGCCCAAAACTATTTCCTGCCTTATTCTCATATCACGGTTTCCACCGTAAAGTTCTCCCGTAATTTCCCGTATATAGGGAATGTTTGCATCAAAATCTGTATCTAACAGGTATAGCGGAACCCTGCCAATCTGCAGTTTCCAAGCCCGAATATGGGCGATATTGTTGCCCGCAAAAGGCACATCGACTATCAAAGTGCTTCCATCGGAATTTTTAACCCGCTCTAAAGGCATAGTTGAAAAGTGGTTTTCTGTGTATTCTTCCTGCTGCAAGCCCTCTGAATTGAGGTGCTGCTTAAAATAACCATACCTATATAGTAGTCCAACTGCCACTAAAGGCAGCCCCAAGTCGCTGGCAGATTTAAGATGATCCCCCGACAAAACCCCCAGTCCCCCTGAATATATAGGAATGCTCTCGTGTATAGCGTATTCTGTGGAGAAGTATGCAAAAGACAAGTCTGTATATTGTGAGCAATACTGTTGATACCAAGTTTTTATGTCCATATAGTGCCTAAGCTCGCCATAGACCCTTTTCATAGTAGAGACGAAGCTGTCGTCAGAAGCCAGCTGCTCGTAAGCTTCCTGATTTATCATACCCAACATACCTATAGGGTTGTGGCTAGATTTTTCCCACAGGTCATCACTGATTCTGCGGAAAAGGTCTATCGCAGCATTGTTCCAGCACCACCACATATTGTTTGCTATTTCTAAGAGGGGCGTTAATGTTTCGGGAGGGTTTGGCAGGGTCGAAAACGCTTTGAAATTTTTTAACACGAAATGCTCTTGGTCTTCATTAAACAGGTCTTTTGTCATATTTTCTCCTTTTGGATAAAAAAAAAGCGCCTAATAGCGCATTTTTTGCCTAAACCGCATCGGTTTTTTAACTTACTAAAACTTATATTGTCTGTCAAAACGGCATTTTGTGCCATTTTAGAGTTGTTTTAAGCTATTTTTTATATACAATGCGGCATCGGCAGTTCGAACTGCCAAATTTCACAATTAGGAGGGCTTATGAAGTGTTTTAAGAAGATTTCAGTGGTCTCTCTTGGGCTTTTGCTTACAGCAGGCATTTTCTTTGCAGGTTGTTCAAGCAAATCAGCGTCAGGGGAAAAGATTAAGGTCAGATTTGCAGGCACTGAGGCGGACAATACCCCACAGAGCCAAATGTTGCATGAAGTAGCAAAGAGGCTTAATGCCTCAGGGAAGTTCGAAGTTGAGGTATTTACAGCAGGATCGCTTTCAAGCGATACGGATGATATGGTGACGCAAGCTTTGCAAGGATCAAACATAGTAGTTCCTTCCGATCCGGGCCGTATATCCAGCAATCAAAAAGTTCCAGATTTCGGCATTTTGATGGCTCCTTATGTTCTCAAGGACTATAAGTTGTTAGACAAGTTGCTTGATACCCCTCTTTATAAGCAGTGGGAACAAGACTTTGAAAAAGCTGGCTTAAAGCTAATTACTAACAATTTCTACAACGGCATGCGTAACTTTATCACCAACGTTCCTATCAATACCCCTGCCGACCTCAAAGGCCTCCGTATTCGTGGTTTTGGTAATAATATCGGCAATGGTCTTGCTAAATACTTGGGCTATGCTCAAACATCAATACCTGCCACCGATATTTACACGGGAGTTCAGTCAAAAACCATTGATGGAACTGAAATTCAGACCCCTGCACTCTATGGCTATCGCCTCTATGAAGTTCTTGCATATGCCAACTTGACAGAGCATTATATGCTCACAAGCAGCATTGTATGCGGTTTGGAATTCTTTAACTCTATGCCTGCCGATGCACAGGCGCTTTTCGTCAGCACTTTCCGCACAGTTTGTTCTGAATATCAGGGCAAAGTCGCAGAAAGTGAGGTGAACGATTTGGCAGATATGGAAAAGAAAGGCTTGAAAGTCAATAGAGTTGACAAAACACCTTTCGAAAAAGCAGTTCAGCCCCTCTATAATGAGTTGGGCTTCTCACCAGGCTTGAAGGACAAGCTGTTTACTCAGTTAGGAATATAATTGAACAAAGACCCCCGTTTTCATCAAGAAAACGGGGGTTTTTTTAGGAAAACATTATGAAAAGAATATACGGGATATTTTGTACGGCCGAAGAAATTGTTTGTGGAACAACCTTAGTCGCAATAGTTATTCTTGTTTTTTCTTCAGTGATCTTTAGGATGCTCAGATTGACCATGTCGTGGAATATAGATGTAGCGATGCTTTTGCTGGCTTGGACTTCCTTCCTTGGTGCAGATTGTGCTTATAGACGCGGTCAACTCGTTGGTATAGACATCATCACTCGTTCCCTCCCCAAAAAATTAGCAAAAATCATAGCCATAGCCGTTTTTATCATCATTTTAATAGCCCTCGCCTTCTTTGCTTATTATGGTTTTAGGTTGGCAATAAGCGATAGCGGCAGAACCTACTCATCTCTCCCCATTTCATTCTCTTGGGCAACAGTCAGCCTGCCTTTAACTGCAGTATCTATGATTGTCTCAACACTCATAAAAATTAATCAATGTATCAAAGGATTTAATCAGGGAGGCGCCCGATGACTTTATTATTTGTTTGTTTTTTTCTGTTTTTAGTATGCGGGATGCCTATCGCTTTTGTAATAGGTATAGCCTCTTTAGCTTTTTTTATCGGAACTGGAGAGCCGCTCACCATAATCGTTAATCGTATAGTGGCGCAGAGCCAATCTTTCACATTTTTAGCTGTTCCTTTCTTTATTTTTGCGGGCAATTTGATGAATGTCTCAGGTATTACTGACCGCTTATTGAGCCTTGCCCGTATAGTTACTCGTGGACTACATGGGGGAACTGCCCAGATCAGCGTGGTTATGAGCACTTTGATGGGGGGAGTTTCAGGCTCGGCGACTGCCGATGCAGCCATGGAAACCCGCATTTTAGGTCCCGAAATGATGAGGGTCGGCTATAAAAAGGGATACATCTGTGCAGTCAACTGTTGCACAGCACTTATAACGGCAACAATACCCCCCAGCTTAGGGCTGATAATTTTTGGCTTTGTTGGGCAGGTATCCATCGGAAGGCTTTTTGCAGCGGGGATTATCCCGGGCGTGCTGATGATGGTGTTTTTGATGGCAACAGTCTCTTTAACCGCCCGCCACTATAGATATGAACCTCCCAAGAAAGATGTTGCAGCAAGATCTGCTCGGCAGTTTGCCAAAGAGCTGATAGTCAACTTAGCGGACTCCATTTGGGCTTTGCTGTTTCCGGTAATTCTTATCGTCGGTATCCGTTTTGGCATTTTTACCCCGTCAGAATCGGGCGCCTTTGCTGTTGTGTATGCAATCATTGTGGGGAAATTCATATACAGAGAACTCACTTGGGCAAAATTTCTTGATGCACTGAAAACGAGCTTTAAGGACAATGGTGCGATTATGCTCATCATCGCCCTATCCGGTCCTTTTAGCTATGCCATAACCCTCGTAAAATTGCCCATTGTCTTGAGCAATTTCATTTTCGGCATAACAGA
>JAITBH010000005.1 GCA_031283745.1 Candidatus Ectomicrobium neotermitis
TCGACCCGATAAATGTTTATTGCGGGCATTATGGAAACAGGATTCATACCGTTTTTAATCAAGCCGTCACCGCCACCGGCCGCCTTTCCTCAGCAGAACCAAACCTTCAAAACATACCGATAAAATCTGAATACGGAAGAGAATTTAGGAAAGCTTTTATTCCTGAGGACGGGAAAATTTTTATCTCCGCCGACTACTCTCAAATAGATCTGCGGGTTTTAGCCCATCTGTCCCGCGACAAAAAACTTGTTGAAGCTTTTAAGGAAGGGGCTGATATTCACAGTGCAACGGCAAGAGAGGTTTTTGGAGTGCCGCAAAATGAGGAGCTTGCACCGTCTTTAAGAAGTGCCGCAAAAGCCATAAATTTTGGGATAGTTTATGGCATCTCGCCATTTGGACTTTCAAAACAATTAAATATCCCAGTGAGCAAAGCTAAAGAATATATCGACAACTATTTAGACAGATACAGCGGGGTAAAAAAATGGATGAACGATGTCATTGTTGAGGCAAGAAATAATGGTTATGCAAAAACTTTGGCAGGCAGAAAACGATATATCTCCGAACTTGCTTCAACAAACAAGATGATTGTTCAAGCAGGCGAGAGAATGGCGCTAAACACTCCCGTTCAGGGGGCTTCAGCTGAGATAATTAAAAAGGCAATGATAAACATCTACAGCAAACTGCAAAAAGAAAAATACCAAACGAAAATGCTTTTGCAGGTTCATGACGACCTGCTTTTTGAAACACCGCTTGATGAGGTTGACGAGATTGTTGCTATGGTCGGCACATTGATGGAAAAGGCAGTCAAGCTCGACATTCCCCTGCGGGTAGATATTAAGTCGGGCAAAAATTGGTCTGATATGGAAAAAATAAAATGATCTTGGGGCTGACAGGGACGATAGGGTGCGGGAAAAGTGAAACGGCAAAAATTTTTAAGCAGCTTGGTGCAGAGATAATTGATGCAGACAAAATTTCAAAACAGCTGACCTCAAAAGGCAGCCCCGCCTTAAAGGAACTTGTGGAAATTTTTGGAAAGCAAATTTTGAGCGATGACGGGGCGCTAAACAGAAAAGTGTTGGCGCAGATAATTTTTAACGACGACAAGCAAAGACTTAAAGCCGAACAAATTCTCCACCCGCTGATAATTAAAGACATCAAAGAGAAAGTAAAAGCGGAGCAAAAAAGTGCAGGCATTGTGGTTATAGATGCACCGCTGCTTTTTGAAACGGGGCTTGATAAAATTTGCGACAAAATTGTTGTTGTGGTTGTCGACAAAGATGTTTGGATAAAAAGAATTGTTAAGGCGGGAAAGTTTAGCGTTGAGGAGATAAAAAAAAGAGCCGCATCGCAGCTAAGCGATGGGCTGAAAGCAAAAAAAGCTGACTATATAATTGACAATAGCGGAGACAAAAAAGAGCTTTGCCGAAAGGTCAAAACACTTTTTGAAACACTGACGGGGAGGACAGATGGCAATTGATACACATACACATATTTCAGATGAAAGATTTGACGGCGACAGAGATGAGGTTATTAAACGGTATCGCAGTGCTGGGGTGGAAACCATATTTGAAATTCTTTGCGAGCAAAAACTGTGGGACAAGGGTTTTGAGCTGGCAAAAACCAAAGATATTTGGACTGCTTTTGCCATTCACCCCCATGAGGCAAAAACCGCAACAAATGCGGATTTTGAAAAGCTAAAAAAAATTATTTGCTCAGATAAATGTATTGCCGTCGGGGAGACTGGGCTTGATTATCACTACAATTTGTCGCCGCAAAATGAGCAGAAAGATGTTTTTAGAAAACAGATTGAAATTTCAATTGACGCAAAAAAACCCATCATCGTTCACTGCCGCGAGGCTTATAAAGATACTTTGGAAATTTTGAGAGACTATTCTTTTGAGTGCGGAGGGGTTATTCATTCTTTTGAAGGCAGCTTTATGGAGGCAAAAACTTTTATCGATATGGGCTTTGTGATAGGCATATGCTCTGCAATAACTTTCAAAAAATCAGGCGATCTTAAAGAGGTTGTATCGCGGATAGACGGCTCAAAAATTTTGGCTGAAACGGATTGCCCTTACAGGTCGCCGCAGAAGTTTAGAGGGCAGAGGAGCGAGCCTGCTTTTGTTGTTGAGGTGATAAAAGAAATTGCCAACATAAAAAACATTTCTTACCTTGAGGC
Source organism: Candidatus Ectomicrobium neotermitis (assembly GCA_031283745.1). Classification (GTDB taxonomy): domain Bacteria; phylum Elusimicrobiota; class Endomicrobiia; order Endomicrobiales; family Endomicrobiaceae; genus Ectomicrobium; species Ectomicrobium neotermitis. Next base: position 2,180 of record JAITBH010000005.1, read on the forward strand.
AGAAACTATGACGACTCAAAATGCCATAAAATTATTTTTGTAGTGGAGGAAAAAATGAATGTGTTTGCTTATGTTTATAAAGATGGGCTTTATCTAAATATCACCAATAGGTGCATGATGGCTTGCCCTTACTGCATGAAAAACAAATGGAAAAATGATTTTCGTGGAAACGATTTAAGGCTTGAGCGGGAACCGACTGCTAAAGAAACCGTTGAGGCAATAGAAAACAATGGCGGGGCAAAAAAATACAAAGAGATAATTTTTTGTGGATATGGGGACGCTTTGGCGAGGCTTGAAACGGTTAAAGAAGTTGCAAGTTGGATAAAAGGGCAGGGGTGCAAAACCAGATTAAACACCGCTGGGCTTGCTAACAGATTTTATGGGAGAAACATTTTGCCAGAGCTTGAAGGGCATATCGACGCTATTTCTATAAGTCTAAACGGCACAAACCCTAAAGAACATGATGAGATAAACAAGCCGATGTTTGGGAAAGAATCTTTTGAGGAGATATTAAAGTTTGTGTCTGAGGCAAAAAAGTATATTCCCAGTGTTACGATTACCGCTGTTGGTTTTGATTTTTTAGATGTCTCAAAAGTTGAGCAGATAGCAAAAACTTTGGGAGTAAATTTTAGACAACGTAAGTATGAAGAATAAGAGAGCAGCAAAAATTTTCAAACGATTTCTCAACATAAAACTTGCAGGCAATAAAATAAGTTTTGTCATAACGATAATGTTTCGCTGTTTTGTAATTCTTGCGATGATTTTTTGCTTATCAAAGATTTTGAGTTTTATGAGTTTTGCAAGAAACTATATTTTCATCTCTGTCGACAACAATATATATGTCCTATCCGCCTACAAAAACATACCGCTGCAAACAATCCTTGACGCTTTAGACATCTCACTTGGTGAGGATGATTTGATCTCTCAAGAACCAATTTCCCTTGTTAGCCAATCCTTAAAAGTCGCAATTATCCGCGTTAGCCATGAGCAAAGATTTGCCACATCTAAAAAACCTTACCGTGTTTTGTGGAGCAGAAAATACTTGGCAAATTTGAGGCCGACAGAATTGCAAAAAGGGATTGAGACTTGGACAAAAACAGAGTTTGACGACATTTTTTATGACGGCAAACTTTTTGAGACCGAAAACATAAATGAAAAAAAGGTCGAGCTTGTTTATTACCGGCTCCTTCTTTTAGACAAAAAAGGAAATGTTGAAAGCTCTTACGATCTTTATAAATCCAAAACATTGCAAATGATCTCAACAGCCTATTATGCGGGTGATCCTTTCACTTGGGGAGATGGGACAATAACCTTTCTTGGAGACAAAATGCAGAGAGGAATTGTGGCTGTTGACCCAAAAACAATCCCCTTGAGAACAAGGCTTTTTGTGTCAGGTTATGGTTATGGATATGCGGGAGATACGGGAAATGCAATAAAAGGAAATCGGGTAGACCTTGGGGTCAATGGGCCTTCTGAGGAGAAGGCTTGGGCGTTTAGAAATGTAACGATTTATCTGCTCGAATCATCTGATACTTGGTAACAAAAAAATCGCTGTTTTTTAGCGTTTTCTCGTCAAGAAACCACATTTTTCCTTTCTTGTTTTTGTAACTGAAAATGACTATAATCGCCTCGTTATTTGAGAGCTAAATTTTGGAGGAAAAAATGTATTTTGATTTTGCATCAGACTATCCCGCTTATATTTTTATGGCAATTTTCATCATTTTTGTAGTTGCCATTTTCGTCAAAGCAAGCAAAGAAGCAGCAGAAGAAGCAGACAAGAAATAGGTTCTTTTAATCAACACAGCCGAGGTGGTGAAATTGGCAGACACGCGAGACTCAAAATCTCGAGTTGCTTTGGCAACGTGCGGGTTCAAGTCCCGCCCTCGGCACTCTAAAACACATAAAAAAGAAATCCATATTTCACACGAAATATGGATTTTTTCTTTTTATAGCTACACAGGCTATAAAGACAACTTTTTAATTTTTCACAAATTGCCGGCACACTTACACCATAAACTTTTGCTAACTCTTTGCTGGTCATCAAAACATCGTTGGCATTTTAATCATTGCAATCTCGTTACCACTAAGGCTAATTGGACATAAAAATTAGTTCTTGCTCACAACCATACTCTATAAACTCGTTTAAGCAATCGCCCACAAACTTGCCAAGATTGACTGGCACAGCGTTGCCTATGGCTTGTTCAACATTTGTTTTT
>JAITBH010000012.1 GCA_031283745.1 Candidatus Ectomicrobium neotermitis
AAACCACCAACACACACCTACACCAAACCCCATCACAACCAAACCCCACTCCCCCCGGGGCGGCCCCCGTAATTCTAGTCTTCTCACGAAAGAGCCAGAAAATTTTGTTGTCGGGGCAAGAAATATCAAAAGCCCCCCACTGCTTAAAGGGTTTGAAATGGGGGGTTATCAGAAAGATCTGACTGCTTGGTTTAGCGAATATTTCTATTTCAGAGGTTTCTTCATAAGGCTCAAAAGCTCTTTGTATTACTTGGCTAATTTCAAGAGGTTCTTTTTGCCTTCTGTCGTTCATCTTGGTTCATTCAAAAACAGAATTGTTGAGGTGGACGACCATAATGGATACAAGCTGACAATTGACGAACACAAAGCAGCTTATGGCGTGGGCAGTAAAAATCTTATGCAGATAAACCAAATGGCAGAAAAGTTGAAATATGTTCAGCAGGAAATAAGCAAAAGAGACAAAAGTTTTTTGCTTATCTCTGGCTATTCAGGCTGGCGGGAAGTTTACGGCGACAAAATTAGCCCCTATTATCGATTTTTTGACAACTACTACCAAGATGAATCAGACAAAATAAGAGCGGAGTTTAACGATTTCTTAAACAAAGCCGGCATAAATTATTTTAACAGCCATCCTTTTTTGGCAAACATTGCAAAAACTACCGGCTTAGACACTGTTTCTTATTATGACAGCCACTGGAATCGATACGGTGCAGGCTTAGCAGCAATTGAAGCTTTGAAATATCTCAACACTGCCTACAAAACAGATTGGGAACTGCCTCAAGTTAAGTCGATAGAAATTTCAACAATCCCAACTTATCTGGAAATAGAGGGGCTTATTCGAATTCAACTGTTTCACCCATTAGAAAACAGTTTTTTGAAAACACATCACGGCTTTCCCCATATCGTTTATGAAACTCCAAGAAAGCAAAATGCCCTAAAAGTTGTTTTGCTGGGGGATTCTTTTACTGACCAGTATCAAGAACAGCTCAAAGCCTCTCAATTTACTGATGAGCAAAACATAGAGAAATACGGTAATTATGAAAATATTAAAACTGACATAGACAAAATCATCAGCCAAAATGACGTTATTATTGTCATGTTTGTAGAGCCTAATTTTTATTCGGACAGGCTTAAAAATGTTGTGGATGTATTTTATGAGTATCTACGCTAAAAATTGGAAATACTATCACACAAAAATTAAGGGCAATAAAAGTTCCCCCGTCGATGCCTCTTTTTATGACATACGGGAGTTTTTTCAGGGCAGAAATGATAAAGGACAGCTTAAAAACAAATCCTCCGACGAAATCTATAATGGGCTTATCGCAGCTTTAAGAGGAACGCTCAACACATTAGCCCAAAAAATTGCCCCCAAAATTTACAAATATGGTTTCTTAAAAAAATAAGCCACACTCCCATAGAGGAAAAACTATGAGAAAAATAAATTGCCTAAAGAGAATTTTTGTTTTGTTGATTTTGATAGCACTGACCATCCCTTCACTATCAGCTTGGACGGGGGGGGGGGGGGAAATTAGTTTCTTAAAAGAACCTCAGTCTTTTAGGGTGAACGTTGACCCGATAAAAAGACCAAAACTGTTTAAGGAATTTGAAACAGGAAGATTTCAAACCGAATGGACTTACTGGTTTAACAACTATTTTTATTTGCGAGGGTTCTTCGTTAGGCTCAAAAGTTCTTTGTTTTACTTGGCTAATTTCAAAAGGTTCTTTTTACCATCAGACATTCGCCTCATCTCGCAAAAAAACGGAATCGTCGATGCTGATTATCACAGGGTAGCTTATGTCGGAACAAGCCAAGAAATAGAGGACATCGGCTTAACCATCAAAAAACTGGCTTATGTTCAAAAAGAATTAAATGAAATGGGCAAAGAATTTGTATGTGTTCTGGCTTATTTGTCCGACTGGGGCGAATATAAAATCAATCCCCTCTATCGATATTTTGAAAATTATCAAAAAGAGGCAATTCACAAGGCTACGGAAGTTTATGAGAGATTCTTGCAAGAGGACAAAATCAACTATTTTGACGCTCAACCCTTTTTAGAAAACAATCGCAGGGTGCAAACAATAGAACCAGTCTCTTTTTATGATGCTCACTGGAATCGATACGGTGCGGGATTAGCAGTAATTGAAACTTTGAAATATCTCAACACGGTTTACAAAACGAACTATGAGCTACCTCAAATTAAGTCAGTGGAAATTTCAACAACCCCAGACTCTTATGAATATTTAGGCGAAACTTATGCTCTCAGGAAAGTTAATTTATTCCTCTCATTAGAAAATGCCTTTATTCTAAAACGACCAGAGTTTCCATACATCGTTTATGGTAGCCCCTCAAAAAAATCTCCCCAAAAAATTGTCGTAATAGGAGATTCCTTTGCAAGACAGTTTGGAATTCAACTGATAAGCTCCAAGTTTGCCGATGAGAAAAACATAGAACTCTATGTCAACAAAGATAGATATGACAATGAATTTAAACGTGACATAAAAACAATTGTTGACAGTAACAATGTCATAATTATCGTCTATATGAGAGGCAA
>JAITBH010000019.1 GCA_031283745.1 Candidatus Ectomicrobium neotermitis
GATATGCTTGACGAATGCGTCCGAAACGTCGATGCCGTTGTCCACTGTGCCGGAGCGGTTAGGGCTAACAGTCAGGCTGACTATTTCAAAGCCAATGTCGACATAACAAAAAGGCTCGCTGAGAGTGTGTTGAGGGCAAACCCAAACTTAAAAAGGTTCATTTTCATATCCTCCCAAGCTGCCTTAGGCCCATCTAAATCAGAAAAGCCAAAAACCCTTGACGAACAGCCCGCCCCCGTTTCCGATTACGGTTTGAGCAAACTTGAGGCTGAAAACGAGATAAAACGTCTGTTTGCACCAAACCCCGCCTATACTATATTAAGACCCGCATCGGTCTACGGCCCCCGCGATAAAGACATTTTCATCTTTTTTGCCCTTGTCCACAGGCACTTAGCACCCAAACCCTTAAAAAAACGCAAAGTTCAACTCGTTTTTGTCAAAGATATAGCCAAAGCCGTTGCCTTATCTTTAGACAGCCCCAAAAGTGCGGGCAAAACCTACTTCTTAGCCGACCAAAAGGCATATGACTGGGGGGAAATAGCCCAAATAATTGCCAAAAACGCCAAAAAGTTCACCGTTCCCATACCCCTGCCCGACCTTGTTTTCCATTTGGCAGGCTGGACAAGCGATTTCTGGGCAAAAATCAGCAAAAAGCCCGCAGTTTTGAACAATCAGAAAGTAAAAGAGATGCTCCAAATGTATTGGATAGGGGACAATTTGCCCGCCAAAACCGACCTCAACCTCCCCTTTGTTTCCCTTGAAAAGGGGTCTGAAATAACTTATAATTGGTATATAAACAATAGATACTTATGATATATGATTACAAGGAATTGAGATCCAAAAAAGGGGTTGGACGATGAACGCAGGTATTTTCACCAAATGTTTAGAGTTTACGATACCCGCTGAGCTGAAAAAAGCGGGTCTTTATCCATATTTTCAGAAGGTCGAGTCCGCTCAAGGTCCTGAAGTAACAATAGACGGCTCCAAAAAAATAGTCGTTTGCTCAAATAACTACCTCGGCTTGGCAAATCACCCTAAAGTCATCGAAGCATCGTGTGAAGCTGCACGGAGATACGGCACATCAGGCACGGGCAGCCGTTTTCTTAACGGAACAACCGATTTGCACGAAAAAGTGGAGACAAAGTTCGCAAAGTTTGTAGGTAAAGAGAGTGCGATACTCTTTACCACCGGTCATCACTCAAATCTCGGGGCATTGTCTACTCTTATAGGTAAAGGCGACTTTGTCATCACAGATAAACTTGACCATGCCTCCATGATAGACGGATGCCGCCTTTCTCAAGGGGAAATTGTTCGATATAGGCACAACAATATGGGAGATTTGGAGAGGCACCTCCAGAGATATGAGGACAAAAACAAGCTTATAGCCGTTGACGGGGTGTTTTCTATGGAAGGCGACATTGTGAACTTGCCCGAAGTGGTCAAGCTCGCTAAGAAATACAAAGCAGGGGTTTTTGTTGACGATGCCCACTCTTTAGGCGTTTTGGGCAAAAACGGGAAGGGAACTGGAGAATATTTTAACCTTGAAAACGATATAGATGTATTGATGGCTACTGCCTCAAAGTCTTTGGCATCTGTTGGGGGCTTCATAGCTTCCTCAAAAGCTATCGTTGAATACATAAAAAACTCAGCCCGCTCTCTAATTTTTACAGCCAGTTTGCCGCCAGCATGTGTTGGAGCAATAGATATGGCATTAGATTTGATAGTTCAAGAGCCTCAAAGAAGGGCAAAACTGTTTGAAAACTCCAACAAAATGCTCAGAGAGTTCAAAAAACTCGGTTTTAATACCAGCAACTCATCAGCCTCCCCAATAATCCCTATAACAGTCGGCACAGATGAAACTGCCTTTAAGATGTGGAGAAGGCTTTTTGATGAGGGGGTATTTGCCTCCCCAGTCATCACCCCGGCTGTTCCCGCAGGGCAAGCAATAATAAGGACAAGCTATATGGCAACCCACACAGATGAACATTTAGACTTTATGCTTGATAAGTTCGAAAAAATAGGCAAAAAACTCGGCATAATATAATGATAATTTCTTGTGTAAAAACCCCTCGACAGTTTGATCAATTCATAAAATTTGCTTGGAAAATCTATACCAAAGAAAGTCCTTGGGTCCCTCCCTTAATTTCAGGTGTCAAATCAATGTTATCTGCAGACAAAAATCCTTTTTGGCTTCATGCTAAAAAGGATTTATTTTTGGCTTATGACGACAAAGGCAAAGTCGTCGGCAGGGTCGCAGCTATAATCGATTACAACTACATCAACTTTCACAATGACAATTGCGGGTTTTTTGGCTTTTTTGAGTGCATTGATGATGAGAAAATTGCAAAAGCCCTGATTGATGAAGTGCAAAAGTGGCTGGCAGCACACAACATTTTCAAAATGATGGGACCCATGAACCCCTCCACCAATGATGAGTGCGGATTTTTGTGCGAAGGTTTTGAAATACCCCCCAGCATCATGATGACTTATACCCCAAAGTATTACTTAAACCTTGCTCAAAGTGCGGGCTTAAAGAAAATCAAAGAACTCTACGCTTACACTATGCCCGTAACAGCAGACAACAGGCTTGAAAGGTTAAAAAGAGTTGCTGAGATGGTAAAAAAACGGTTTCCCGCTTTGGAGATCAGAACCCTCAACATCAAAGATATTCGCAATGAGCTGAAATTTGTGATGTCTGTTTATAACCGTGCTTGGGAGAAAAATTGGGGCTTTGTCCCTTGGACAAATGAGGAGTTTGAGGATATAGCAAAAAATTTTAAGCCTCTTTTGGACCCAAAATTAGCGATACTCGCCTCAATTTCAGGCTCACCAGTGGGGATGTTGGTGTCTATTCCCGACTACAATCAAGTGTTAAAAAAGTTAAACGGCAGGCTGTTCCCGATTGGCTTTCTCAAATTTCTTTATGGAAAACGCAAAATCGACGAGTTGAGGCTGATGATAATGGGGGTAGTCAAAGAACACAGAAACAAAGGCATTGAAGCACTGATGTATTTGGAGGGGTTAAAATATGCTCTGACAAAGTCCTATAAACATTGCGAACTCTCATGGATTTTAGACGACAATATCCCTACACAAAGGACTGCCGAGATGATGAGCGGAAAAATTTATAAACGATATGCAATTTATGCCAAATAATAAAAAGGAGAGATGGAAAATGAATGAAGCTAACGGTAAGAAGAAAGGGTTTTTTAGCAGGTTTTTTTCTAATGACAAGAGCGAGGATGCAAGCAACGGAAAGGAATATGAAAACGCTTTTGTAACTATCGATTATCCTCTTGAGAATGAAATAGTCAAAGGGCTGCATTATGGAGTTCGTCTTGGTGCATCAAAAGATGGTTCAGTTGAAATTTCAATAAATGATGAAGAGTGGAAGCCCTGCAGGTTCGGGTCGGGATATTGGTGGTTTGATTGGGGTTATTTTAAGCCCGGCGATTACAAACTATCGGCAAGAATCATAAGCCCCAGCGGCGAGGTTATCGTAACCTCCAAAGAAAGGCATTGTAAGGTATGTTAAAAGACAAAAAATCCCGTTCTTTATTTGATGATATGTGTGAGGATATAGGAAAAATTGCAGTTTTCGTGGGTTTTGCTTACTCTGTTTTTGTCTTAACAACCACATTATTTGCCTCCAAAAAGGGGACTAACCATTATGACAGGCTAAAAAAATCTTATGAGGGGCTTTCACCAGACGAATATTAAGTAGGTAGCTAAAAATAATACTGCGTTTTATCGTCTTTACGATAGACGCAGTTTTTATATGTAGTCAAAAGGACAAAAATAACAATGTATCTAAAGAAAGTTGAGATTATCGGGTTCAAATCATTTGCAGACAAAACGATCTTGGATTTTGAAAAGGGCATTACTGTCATTATCGGGCCTAATGGATGCGGAAAATCTAATATCTCAGATGCCATTCGCTGGTGCTTAGGGGAACAGCGGGCAAAATCTATGAGAAGCGGCCGTATGCAGGATGTGATTTTTGGCGGAACGCAAAAGCGGGCGGTTACAGGTATGGCTGAGGTGTCTTTGACTTTCGACAATTCTCAAAATGTTTTGCCGATAGATTATTCCGAAGTCCATATCACAAGAAAATTGTTTAGAAATGGCGAGAGCGAATACTACATCAACAAAACTCAGTGCCGCCTCAAAGATATTCGGGATATGTTTTTAGACACTGGGATTGGTTTTGACGGCTATTCGATAATTGAGCAGGGCAAGGTTGACTTTTTAACTACAGCTAAGCCTGAGGATAGACGGGAACTTTTTGAGGAAGCTGCTGGAGTGGCAAAGTATAAAGCCCGCCGAGAGGAAACTCTTCGCAAACTTGACAAGGTAGATGCCGATATGTTCCGACTTTCGGATGCTCTAACCCTCCAAAAAGAGCAAATAGGTCTTTTAGAGCAGCAAGCCCGAAAAGCCAAGCAGTATCAAAAGTATCAGCTTGAACTTGCAAAATATGAAACAGCCGACTTGGTCCACCAGATAAGTTTTGGCGACAGTGAAATTTCAAAAATTAAAGAAACCCTTGACCCAAAAATTAAAGATTTCGAGATAAACAACACCGCTATGGCTCAAACAGAAGTCGAAATTTCAGATATGCGTTTATCGCTTGATGAAAAAAACTCTCAGTATGTGGAACTTAATTCAGAAATTAGCGAGATAAAAAATCAGATAGGGGTTGCTGACCAGATTGTCCAAAGTTCCTCTCAAAGAGAAGACGAGATAAATGATGAGCAGGAAAAACTTTCCGTCGAGCTTTCCGAAAATGAAAACAAAATCGCCGAATATGAGACCGAACTAAACGTTGTAAACACCGACGACACGACTTTAGTTGACGAAGTTGAAAATTTGCACAAGCTCTTTATTGAAAAGGAGCAACAATACAATCAAACGCAAACCCGCCTTGCTGAGATCACTGCTCAAATTTCCCAAATTCGCCTCAAGCTTTCAGAGATAGATATGCAAAAAGAGCAGCAGATAAATTCAAAGAGCGAAGTTGTGCAATCTCAAAACACATTAAACATTGAAACCGAATCCTTAAAGAGAATTGCAGCTGTGCTTGAGAGAGATATTGAGCCGACCAATAATGAAATTGCCGCCCTTGAGGCTGAACTTTTGAAAGCAAATGATGCCGTTGCGTCAAATGAAAGTGCTAAAGAAAAGATAAGTGCTGAAATTGCCGAAAATGAAATTAAAGCCCAGACCTATGAAAACAATTTGTCCGAGCTAAAAAATAATCTCGCCTCAAACCAAGCAAGAGTTGAAACCTTAAAAGAGTTTGACAAAAGCGACCCTATTCGTTCTGCCATCAGGGCAGTCGTCAGCTTAGGAATAGCCCGCGGCCCTGTCAGCAACCTTATTGATCTTGAGCCTGAATATGAAAACTTGGCGGCGGCAGCACTTGGCGAAAAGCTGAACTATCTGATCTGCAAAAATGTAGAGGCTGCAGAGCAGGCAATAAACTTCTTAGAAGAAAACAATCTCTCAAACCTCTCTTTCATTATTGAAGACAGAATTTCCGATGGGCAAAAATCGTCTCCATTTAAGCTGCCTGTCGGTTCCTTTGAGCTAACAAGCATCCTGAATTTCCACTCAGACGACGAAAAGATAATAAGGTTTTTGTGTTCCGATGCTATCGTTTCAGAAAAGAAAATTTACTCATCAGTGATTGTCAGCGGAGGGGCAAAATATTCATCAGAAAAACCTGTGCTTATTGAGGAGCAAATTAAGAGGCTTGAGGATAAAAATTCCCGCATTGCAGAAAACATAGACGCTTTGCAAAAAAACATCGAGGAGATAAGCGAGACCCAAATAGATCTGAAATCTCAAAAAGACAGGCTTGGTTTTGACGAGGTCAAACTTAAAACTCAAATAGAAAACAAAAGAAGCCAGATAGAGGACAAGAAATTTGACATCACGGGCTATGTTGCCGAGATAGATAAAAACAAAGCACTGATAGAAACCCATACCGCATCCTTAAATGAACTCAATGAAAAAATTGCCCTTGCTGAGGCTGAGATAGAAACACTCTTTAGCTCCGAAAAAGAGCTGAGCGCAGAGCTTGAAACAAAAGAAAGCGAGCAGATAAATTTAAGAACTTTAGAATCGTCTTTAGCCCCGCAAATGATGGATGCAAGAAGTGCCTATGACAAGAAAGCGTCCGAAATTGAAAACAAAAAGAAGGGGCAGGAATACATCAAGGAAAATATCGTCAACATTAAAGACAGAATTGAATCTATAAAGAGCCGAATAGTTGATAATGAGACCAAGTTGGCAGAGTTGCTAAACGTTCAAGAAACCGAAACTGAAAAAATCAAAAATCTCCATGAGGAAAGAGCAGAGAAGGAAGCTTATCTGCAAACTTTCCTTGCCCAAAAAGATGATTTGCAAACGCAGATAGACACAAAAACCGAAACTTCCCACGAGCTAAAAACCAAAACCGATCAGCTAAACGGGGAGATAAACTCAATGCAGATAGACCTAAAGAATTTTGAATTTCAAAGGAACAATCTGTCGCAGAAATTAGAGGAAATGTTTGGGAAATCTTATGAGGAGCTAAAAGAGGAGTTTAGTTCTGTCGAGGCAAACAGAGAGGAGATAACGAAAATCAAACGCAAAATGGACTCGCTTGGCGCCATTAACCACGCAGCCCCCGAAGAATATGACACTTTAGAGCAGCGATATACCTTCCTCTCAGCACAGCAAAAAGATCTCCTCAAAGCTAAAGAAGACCTGCACAAAGTTATACGGAAAATAAACGATGCCACCATAGAAAACTTTAAGAAAACTTTTGATGTTGTCAGGAATAATTTTCAGCAGCTATACCGCAAACTTTTCGGCGGAGGGGGCGAGGCAGACTTGAGGCTTACTGATGAAAACAATTTGCTTGAAAGCGGGATAGATATTTTCGCTCAACCGCCCGGCAAAAAGCTTCAAAACATATCCCTCTACTCTGGAGGGGAAAAAGCTCTAACAGCAGTGGCTCTTTTGTTTGCTTTCTTTATGGTCAAGGCTTCGCCGTTTTGTATCTTAGATGAGGTGGATGCGCCTTTAGATGATGCAAATATCGGGAGATACAATAAGATGATAAAAGAGTTCGTAAAAGATACTCAGTTTTTGATCGTTACCCACAACAAGAGGACGATGGAAATTGCTGATATTCTTTACGGGGTAACAATGGAAGAGCAGGGGATTTCAAAAATAATATCCGTAAACTTAAACCAATCGAGAAACTAAGAGGTATATAAAATGACAAAGATAAGCGTCGTCAAGTGCAACAATTACAAACAATCTCAAGAAGCCGTAGAAAGAGCAATATCGCTAATAGGCGGGATAGAGACTTTTGTTAAGGCAGGTGAAAAAATTTTAATAAAGCCAAACTTATTAGCCCCTCGCGATCCGAGCCAAGCAATCACAACTCACCCCGAAATAGTCCGAGCAATGATTAGGCTTGTCAAAAAAGCTGGTGCAACTCCGATTGTTGGAGACAGTCCGGGAGGCTCGATAAGAGATATAAAAAATTTGTGGAAAGTTACGGGAATGACAGAAGTATGCACCGACGAAGAAGTGCAGCTTGTGCAATTTGAGGCTGAGGGTGCTAAATCAATAGATATAGGCAACCCAAACATAAAACCCGTAACCTTTTCTAACGCTGTTTTAGATTGCGACGGCATTATCAATCTCCCAAAACTAAAAACCCATTCGCTGATGAAATTTACGGGAGGAGTGAAAAATTTCTATGGCACGATACCCGGTTTGCTGAAAGTTGAATACCACAAATATGCCTCAAAAACTAAAGATTTTTCAGACTTGCTGGCAAATATCTACACCTTCTTAAAACCCAAAATTCGCCTTACCCTTATCGATTCGGTGCTTGCTATGGACGGTGCGGGTCCTAGTGCGGGCAATGTTAAAGAACTTAATTTTATAGCTGCCTCACAAGATACAGCGGAGTTAGACGCATTTCTTTTAACCATACTCGGTTACAATATCTCCAAGTATTATCTCCTCAAAAAATTAAACATCACCAAAAAAACTGTTGCTGCTTTTGAAATTGCCGGGGATAGCATTAGGGAGCTGGGTCTGGGAGGTTTTAAATTTCCGCGGGGAAGAATGTTTGAAATGGCTCCAAAGTTTATGGTGAAATTTTTGGGCAAATTTTTATGGATCAAGCCCTTCATCAATGAGGATATATGCAGAAAATGTCTCATCTGCGGGAAATCTTGTCCAGTAAAAGCAATTCATATCGGCAAACATAACTGTCCAACTATTGATAAAACATTATGTATCAGCTGTTTTTGCTGCCACGAAATGTGTCCTTACAAAGCTATCGGTTTTAAGAAGAGTTTGCTTGCCAAACTGTTCATCCAAGACGACGCAAATCCAAAACATTGACAAAGAGGGCATATGGCAAGAAATAAAATACAAGACTGGGTTGAATATTATGGGCTAAAGGTTTTTATGACCTGCACTCGCTTTTTTCCATCTTTGGTTGCGATGAAAATCAGCAAAGTGCTTGCCCTTTTTCTCTATTATTTCGTTCCAATCAGACGGAGTTATCTCCTGTCTGCTCTCTCTTTTGCCTTCCCTCAAAAAACAAAAAAAGAAATCAAAACCATCATCAAAAATTTGCACAAAAATTTGGCTCAAACAATAGTCGGCATTATGTTTATGCCAACATTCTCCGACGAGAAAATTAAAAATATGATGAAAATTGACGAAAAAGTTCTAAAGGAAGTCTACGAGAAAGGAAAGGGTGCCGTGATACTTTCAGCACATTATGGCAACTGGGAACTGACTGCTCTTTCTTTAGCCAAAAGATACCCGCTTTCAGTGATTGTCGCTAAGCAATCAAACCATTATGTCGATGCCGTGATGAATGACATCAGAACAAGAAGAGGCTTCAACATTATTTCAAGGGACGGCAGATCAGCACCAAGACAAGTTATGAAAGCTCTAAGACAAAACCATTTCATCGCTATTCTTGCCGATCAAGACGAGAGCAAAAACGGGGTGTTTGTTCCATTTTTCGGGAAGCTTTGCTCTATGCCCAGAGGCGGATCGGTCTTTGCTTTAAGGGCGGGCTGTCCACTTTTTACGGCGTTTGGAGTTCAGAAAGAAGATGGATCTATGGAAGTCGAACTTAAAGAAATTCCTTTGCCCCACACAGGCAATATTGACGAAGATATAAGAATAATCAACACCGCATATTCTGCACAGTTAGAAGAAGCCGTCCGAAAACACCCCGAACAATGGCTGTGGTTCCACAAAAAATGGAAAACACGTCCAAAACAATAAAAAAAATCAAAAAATAAAATCGCCCTTGCTGATAGAGGGTCAATGGAAGGATAAATGAAAAGAGAAGAGATAAGGAATGTGGCTATTATTGCCCATGTTGATCACGGAAAAACTACCATTGTTGATGCACTGTTAAAATTTTCTGGTCAATTTGACGTAAAGATAAACGAAGCACAGGACACTGTTTTAGATTCCAACCCTCTTGAGAGGGAACGTGGAATAACCATTCTGTCGAAATGTGCCTCGGTAAACTATAAAGGCAATACCATAAACATCGTCGACACGCCGGGTCATGCAGATTTCGGCAGCGAAGTTGAAAGGGTTTTGAAAATGGTCGACAGTGCTATTTTGATGGTTGATGCTGTCGAGGGACCTATGCCTCAAACACGTTTTGTTCTACGTAAAGCATTGGCTTTAGGGCTAAAACCGATAGTGATCATTAACAAAATGGACAGACCAAATATCCGTCCGAGTGCAGTGGTAGACGAAGTTTTTGAACTGTTTATGAAGCTGGGAGCAAGCGATGCCCAGCTCGACTTCCCGATAATATACGCATCGGGCAAGCAGGGATGGGCGAGCCTCAAAATGGAAGAAAAAGGGATAAATATTGAGCCAGTTTTTAACACTATTTTGTCTTGCGTCCCTCCTCCAAGTGCAGACATAAACAAGCCTCTTCAAATGCAGATAACAATGCTTGATTACAATAACTTTATCGGGCAGGTCGGCATCGGGAGAATCTTAAACGGAACCATAAAAAAGGGGCAGGCAGTCGCTTTGGCAAATGCCAACAATGTTAAGCAATCTAAAGCCGTCAGGATTGATAAATTTCTGGGGCTGGGAAAAGAAGAAGTAGAGGAAGCAAAAGCAGGGGATATTGTTTCGATAGCAGGACTTGAAAATGTTGAGGTCGGGGATACGGTATGTTCTTTAGACAATATCATCCCCTTAGAGCCTCTCTCCATAGATGAGCCGACTGTTTCTATGGATTTTCTCATCAACGATTCGCCCTTTGCAGGTCGTGAGGGAAAATTTCTCACCAGCCGACACATAAAAGAACGGCTTGAAAAAGAGGTGCAAACCAATGTCGGCCTTAGGCTTGAAATTCTCGATGGGGAGGGGAGATTTAAGGTTTCAGGAAGGGGAGAACTTCATCTGACAATTTTGATTGAAACTATGCGTCGGGAAAGTTTTGAACTTTCTGTCTCATCGCCTGAGGTTATCTACAAACTCAAAGACGGAGTTGTTTGTGAGCCGATGGAATACCTAACCCTTGATGTCGAAAGCCAGTATCAAGGAAATGTTTTTGAGCTGATAGGAAAAAGAGGGGGGAAGATGGAAAATATGTTTCCAGAGGGAAGCGACCGGCTGAGGCTTGAATACATTATTCCGTCCCGAGCATTGATTGGCTTTAAAAATGAGTTCCTCACAATCACTCGCGGGCAA
This sequence comes from Candidatus Ectomicrobium neotermitis, assembly GCA_031283745.1. Classification (GTDB taxonomy): domain Bacteria; phylum Elusimicrobiota; class Endomicrobiia; order Endomicrobiales; family Endomicrobiaceae; genus Ectomicrobium; species Ectomicrobium neotermitis. The sequence goes on from JAITBH010000019.1 coordinate 10,762, forward strand.
GGCATTATGCATCACAGTTTTTATGACTATATGCCCAAGGCAGATATTTCTGCTATCAGAAACAGTGGAGTTTTTGTCGCTAAAGAATACGGAAAAACGACAGCGTATGCTTTAGACAATCTGCAGCTCAGCGGGCAGTTATTTGTCGGACCGGGCGAAGAGGTTTATGAAGGAATGATTGTCGGGCAAAATTCAAGGGAAAAAGATCTCGTGGTAAATCCGTGCAAGTTAAAAAAACTCTCGAATATGCGTAGCAAAAGTGCTGACGATGCACCGATGCTCACCCCTCCAAAAATTATGACTTTAGAGCAAGCCGTTGAATATGCAGGTCCCGACGAAATTGTCGAGATAACTCCATCATCCATCAGATTAAGGAAAAAAATCTTGAACCATTTAACAAGAAAACGTTCTGCAAAAAATGAAAGCGAGGAATAAAATAAACAATTTATCGAAGTGCTTAATCGTTTTAATTTTTATGCTCATTGCTTATCCTTTATCGGCACGGTTTGATACCAGCAACTATAAGGACAATGACATTCTTTCAGTCTCAATTAACGACAAAAATTTATCCCTCTTGATTGCAAAAAGTAATGCCGCAAGAGCAAAAGGTTTAGGCGAGCGAGTCATCATTCCAAAAGACGGAATGATCTTTTTCTTTGAAAACCCTCAACGGCTGATTTTTTGGATGAAAGGAATGTTTTTTTCTATCGATATTGTCTGGATCTCCGACGACAGAATTGTTGGATTTGTTGAAAGTGCTAAGCCCGAAATTGGAATTTCAGACGCTAACTTAAAACGATATTCTTCACCATCAAATGCTGACACTGTGATTGAATTAAAAAACGGAGCGGTCAAAGATTTAGGGATAAAAGTTGGTGATAAAATCATCATTGAAAACTCAAACAAAAGTGCTACTTAGCCGAAAACATTTTTTTGCAACAAACAACAAAAATAAGTATATACCAACCAGAGTTTGGGCATAAAAATGTCTGACAGTTAAGGCAAAAAAAGGAAACAAAAATGATCAAAAAATTGAGAGAAGATTTAACAGCTCATATGAAAGCAAGAGACCTCGAAAAAGCAAATGTCATCAGAGCGATTCTAAATGAGATCAATATTCGCGAAATGAAAAACATCAAAATTACTGACGATGAGATTTTGAAAGTTCTAAGAAGCGAGATAAAAAAGAGAAAGGAAGCGATTGAAAATTTTCAAAAAGCCGCAAGGCAGGATTTGGTTGATAAGGAATCAAAAGAGATTAAAGTTATAGAGCAATACTTGCCCGCCGAGATTTCAGACGAAGAGCTTTTATCCCTCATAACAAAAGCAGCAGATAGCACCCCCGACAAAAGTTTTGGAGCAATAATGAAAGCTACAATAGCAGCTGTCAATGGTCAGGCCGACGGAAAGAGAATATCTCTTGTCGTCAATAAAATTTTGAAGAAATAAAGAGGAGAAAGTATGGATTTGCAAACTAAACTTCGTAAAGCGGTAAGAGACATTAACGATTTTCCAGTAAAAGGAATTATTTTTAGAGACATCACGCCCGTGCTTCAAGACATTTCTCTTGTCAATGAAATAATAGAGTGTTTTGCGCAGAGAGCGGAGGAGGAAAAAATCGACAAAATTGTGGGGATAGAAGCCCGTGGATTTTTAATAGGAGTGCCTTTAGCTATAAAATTAAATATCCCTTTTGCTCCGATAAGAAAGAAGGGAAAACTGCCGTCAAAAAAAGTAGAAGCTGCTTATAATTTAGAATACGGCTCAGCAATTGTTGAAATTCATGAAGACGCAATAAAAAAAGGGGAGAGAATTTTGATTATCGATGACCTCTTAGCGACAGGAGGAACTGTTAACGCTGCAAATGAATTGATTGGAAAGCTCGAAGGTGTGGCAGTCGGTGCATTCTTTTTAATAGAACTCGAAGGTATGCACGGCAGAGACAGCATAAAGAATAAGGATTTGGATGTTTTTTCAATCATCAAGTATTAAATTGTTTTAAGTCGTGCCCTGATAGCTCAACTGGATAGAGCAGATCCGTCCTAAGGATAAGGTTGGAGGTTCAACTCCTCTTC
>JAITBH010000052.1 GCA_031283745.1 Candidatus Ectomicrobium neotermitis
CCGTCTTCCCTTTTGCTTGTAACCTCAAGGAAGAGGTTGATTTTTGCATAGGCTTTAGCGGAAATTTTTTTCATTTTTTAGTTTTTGGGGACAACGATGTGTTCTTGGGCAAAATTGAAATTGTCTGCCTCAAGGGTAATTGCAAAATTCCATTTTTTTGATGTGATTTTAATCTTTGAGGGAATTTGTGAGGTCAAAAATTTACCGTTTTTAAGGACAGTTATGACTATGTCGTCTTTGATGATCTGCTTTATAAGGGAAGTTTTGTCATCTAAAACTAAGGTTTGGGACGGAGTTTGGTAGATCAGCTCATTTCCCTTCTTTTGAGCATCGATATTGTCAAAATTTCTCAAAAAATCAGAACCAAAAATGGCAGCCGCAAGGGTTATAAGCTCGACAACTTGAGGGGGAAACTGGGTTTTTGAGGCTTGGGGGTCATAAATAACTTTTCCGTCTTTTATGTAAATTTTTATGTCGGCCATCAGCGATGGAAAAGTCAGAAGAATGCCCTCCTCTTTGATGGAACTTAGCGATATATAAGAAACCTCGCTAAAGAGGCCGCTTGCAGCCTCAACCTTGTAGCCGGTTTTTAATGAAAACAGTTTAAGGTAGTGGCTTTCGCTCATAAAAAGCGACTTAGAGGAAATTTCTTTGTCAGTCATATGCTTTTTTGCGTTTTCAATTTTTTTAGCGGTCTGCTTTTCGGGATTTATTTCATAGGCAAGCGAGTAAACAACCCAAGCGTCGCTAAAATTGTTTAAGGCGCAATAAACGTCGCCTAAATGTTCATAGGCACGGCTGTCGTGTGAGATATTTGCGGAGGCAAGAAGCACCCTTTGGGCCCGTTCCATCAGAATGGTTTTTTGCGCCACAGGCGCCTGCTGGGCTATGCGGTAATAAAGCCAGCCTAAAGAATCCAAAATTGCACCGTTTTGGGGGTTTTGAGAGGCAATGGTTTCAAGCAAATCTTGTGCTTGAGGGAGATTTATATTGTTGTCTGCATAAATATAACCCAGCAAGTTCTTGGCTCGAATGTGCTGGGGGTTTAGCTCGATAGCTCTCTTGAGATTGGTTTCGGCATTGGCGAGGTTCCCATTTCTATAGTAAGCGTCCCCGATGAAAAAATATCCATCAGCAAAATTAGGGTTTAGAGCTATCAAACGTGTGAAGTATTCAATCGATTTGCCGTATTTTTTCATATCCATATAGTTTAGGCCGATGAAAAACATCAGCTCGATATTGTTGGGGTCTTTAGTAAGAGCTTTCAAGAAATATTTCTCGGCGTTTTTATAGTCCCTTTTAGCTGCATAAAAATAGCCAAGCTTTGTCATGATAAAAATGTTTTCTTCGATCTTTGTGATGCTTTCAAACCGATAAATTGCATTGTCAAAATCTCCCTGCCTTTCATAAATCGAACCTAACCAGTAGGAAGCATTTAAGTCATTAGGAGATAGCGCCTCTGCCTCTTTTAATACCGCAGACGCTTTCTCAAGATTGTTTGTCAAAAAATAATACCTGCCGAGATTTATAAGCACATAAGGGTTTTGCGGGTAATACTTGAGCAATTTGTCAAACTCCTGAGCTGCAAGCTGCAAACGGTTTGAGGTTTCATAAATTCGGGCTTTAGCTATATATGCTTCGCCAACCTCAGGTTTTAGTTTTATCAACTCGTCATATGTTTTTAGGGCAGCATCTAACTCATTGCGTTTTTCTTGGGTTAGACCAAGCTGAAGATGTCCGGGTATAGATTCTGGCTCTTGCTCCAAAAACTTTTTCCAGTATTTTTCAGATTGAACGAAATCATTGTTGACCAAATATTGAGCAGCTAAAGAATACAAAGCACTTTCATTTTGTGGGTCTAAATCAAGAGTTTTATCCCAAAACTTTTTGGCATTTTCTGTGGAGTTTGCAACCAAATAAAAATTCCCGATAGATGAGGTTGTCCGGGGATTATTGCCGTCAATGCTGCTCAGCTTTTCAACAGTTTCTATTGCGGCATCTTTGTTGCCAAGGTTCCAATATAGGTAGGCTAAATCTTGATAAATGACAAAAGCGTCTGGGTCTGCCGAGACAGCTTTCTCATAATCTTTTTGCGCCTGTTTTAATTTACCGCTTCTCTGCTCAACCATTCCCTTTAAGTAAAACCTGTAAGCATCGAAATTTTGAGCGTTCGAAATGCCCGATAGAAATATCAAAAGCGAGATGATTGCGATCGTTGTTTTTTTCATTTTAATGTTTTCTCCAAAACTATAGCGTCTTGCCCGCGATAATAATTTTTCCTAATGGAAATTTTTTTAAACCCAAAGGACTTGTATAAATTTAGTGCCGAAGTGTTGTTGATGCCTGCCTCAAGAAAAATCTTTTTAACTCCAGCCTTCAAACAAAAACTAATAATGTCGTCTAACATTTTTGCCCCATAACCTAAGCGGCGGCGATCTTTATCTACAGCGATTTTTAATATCTCAGCCTCGTCGTCAATGACCCGATATAAGCAATATCCCGCAACCCCGCCGTCATCAAGAGCGAGAATGTTAAAGATTATGGTTTTGTCAGCCATAGACGACAAAAACATTCTTGCACTCCAGCCATCGTCAAAAGAATCTTCTTCAATTTTTACAATACTGTCTAAGTGCTGCTGCCTAAAGCTAAGGATGTCCATAGATATAAAAAAAGCTGTAAATTCTCTTTTGGAGAATTCACAGCTTTTATATTAACTGCACAAGTTCATACTTTAGTTTATGCGTTTTTCTTGATGGTCGATTTAGACTTCAAATCATTAAGCCATGCTGTATAAGCTTTTCTGGCTTCGTTTTGATAGACAACCTCAGCTAACTGATTTGCAATATCATTATAAGTCACATCCCTGCCTGTAATTTTTTCCTCAACCTTCACGAAGAAATAACCAATATCAGTTTTAACAGGGTCAGTTGTGTATTTGTTTACAGCCAAGCCAAAAAGAGCTTTGTCTAAAGCAGGCGAGGTAGCTGTTAAATCACCTTTGGCTATAAAGCCCATATCTCCACCTCTCTGTCTGGAAGTCTCATCTTGAGAATATTGAGCTGCGACCTGAGCAAAATCACCTTTTCTGAGTGCATCTTTAACCTCTTGGGCTCTATCCCGAGCTATTTTTGCATCAGCTGCGGGTGAACCTTTTGGATCAGCAATAAGAATCATTCTCCATCTTACCTGCGGTCCGCTTAATCTCTTTATCTGATCTGCAACGTTTTGGGCTACCTGATCCTCATCAGCAGGGAGAGTTGTCTTCCTGCCTTTAATTTTCAACTGCACTTGATCATAAAAAGCTCTTACCTGTGCATCGGTAGGAGGGGTGATCTGCTTTTCAACGACGCTTCTTATAAGGTTTGTATTAGCTATATCGTCTGCAACTCTCCTTTCAAACTGGGCATTTGTAAGATTTTCTCTCTTGAGCTCATCTCTAAAAGCAGCTTCGCTAGGAAATCTGGTTTTTATCTGAGCTACTGCATCTCTGATTTCCTTGTTTGTAGCTTTTATACCCTGCTTTTTAGCCTGTTGTTTTAGCAAAAGATAGTCTATTCTTTGATCCAAGATAGAATTGCGAAGTTCAGTTATCCTTGCGTCCGTTTGCTCTGAAGGGGGGGTTACCTGCCTATATTGGGCAAGTATCGGATCGTATATAGAGTTAAACTCTGACTCAAAGATCTGTTCACCGTTTACCGATGCTAAAACTCTGTCTGCTGCCTGCATTGTTGCGACATTTCCTGCAATAAAAACTGCTGCTGCTAAAATAACGAATGTTTTCTTTAACATATGTTCTCCTTTCTCCTTTTGTATCTAAATTATGGGGCTTAAACGTCACTCAAGAGGGACGTTGTAGTCAATTTTTACCCCTAATTCTTTGTATTTTGATTCAAACCATCTATCAAACTTCTCTCTTTCTAATATTTGCTTTATCTCTGGTGCTGCATCGGTAAAAGATATGGCGGGAAGCTGCTTTTGCGATACCTTATATATGATGTGATAACCATAAGATGTTTCGATTATTCCCGAATATTGATCATTTTGCAAAGACAATGCCTCTTTTTCAAATTCAGGCACCAGCTCTCCCTTTCTAAATGGCCCCATCAGTCCGCCATTTTGAGCTGACGAGGGGTCTTGAGAATACTCCATAGCAACATTTTGAAAAGAAACTCCGCTTTGTATCTCTTGCATTGCCTTATCTGCTGTTACTTTATCCATCACTAAAATATGCCTGACAGTATAGGAAACAGGGGCATCAAAATCAGCCTTGTGAATATTGTAATAAGCTGCAATTTCCTCATTTGTTACGGTTATTTCGCTCTGGATGCCTCTAAAGTATAGTTCAACGAGCAAATTTGTCTCATATTCCTTCAACTGCCTTGCCTGCTGCTGCTTAAAATCCTTCACAGCATCTTTATAGCTTTTCTCTTTATCTATGCCCGCTTTTTTGGCGGATTCAACCAAAACTGCCTCTCTAACTATCCAATCAAGATATTGTTTTTTACCGAAAGGGGTGTTTATAAATTCTTGGTAGGGTGTATTGGCAAGCCTTGCTTCAATTTCAGTTTGGGTTATCTTAACTTTTCCGACTTTTGCTACCACTTGATCTTTGTCTGCACAGGCAAAAGATAGGGCTGCAGTTAACCCCGCTAAAGCTATTATCATCACCGATTTATTCATATTTTTGTTCCTCGTATGATTTTTGAAAAAATTACTAATTTAACTATCTTGTGTCAAACTTGCTTATTGGTGAAATAAACGAGTCAAAATCGGTTTTTATTCACCGGTTAGAACTGTTTTTACGGCTAACTTTCTCGTATACATTTTCGGCCTGATCGTCTTTTAGAGCGGATACGGTATATACACAACGCGGATTCCACAAAAGCCAGCTCCCTATATCGTTATCATAACAAGCCTGTATCTGTGCACGAACTTGATCTTTCCTGTAAGGATAGCCCTGCATAGTGAAATCTTGGAGCCAAGGACGCAGTTTTTCGGCAGGAATCTTGGTTAAAGCCCCTTTCATAGCAGTGTATACTATTCTATATGGCTCTTTATTGGGGAAATCTATGCCATAACTCCCATTTCTATAGTGGGAAGGGTATACCATCGGGCTTATATAATCTACCCATTCAGCCATTTCGCCTATCCTTTGTCCTATTCCGAGGTCATCAGTAGCTGTTGTGGTCAAACCGAAGACATCTATTGAAATATTGACGCCTTTTTCTTTAAGGCGAGTATTGGCTTTCTGCAAAAATGACACCAAAGCCTTAGAGGCGGCGGCCTTTGAGTGGGGTTTGCTATAGCGGGCTTTCGAGATGTTTCCATCTGAGGGGAAACGTATATAGTCAAACTGAATCTCATCAAAACCCAGATCCGCAGCCCTTTCGGCTATCTGCAGTATATATTCCTGAGCATCTTCATTGTAAGGATCAAGCCAAGTTATGCCGTTATTGTCCCGCCAAAGAGTTCCATCGGGGTTTTTTACAGCCAAAGAGGGCTTAATTCGGGGGATCATATTGTCGCGATAAACAACTAAGCGGGCTACTGTGTAAACACCCTCATCTTTGAGGTCTTTTAGGTAGGTAGGGAGATTGATAAGCATATTTGAGGCAGTTTTATTGGCATCAGCACTGGGAGCCCCCGTTATATAAACCCTTCCGTCAGTTTCTTTAATATCAACAACAATGGTGTTGAGTTCAGTGGTTTTGAGCAAAAAGGAGATAGCCCGTCTCTGTTTTGGGGCAGCTATCATCAGGGTGGTTAGATGGATCCCTCTGATAAAACGTTCACTGCTCTTGTTTTGAACTTCGATTTCGCTCAAAACAGTATCTGCGATAGCTTCACTGATGATTTCGTCATTTTGGGAAGGTTGATTGATAGGTTGAACGGCAGGGGATGATGAGGTTTCCTGCGAGATGGTCAAACTGGTGCAAAAGAACATAAAAATCAGGGACAAAGTAACAGCAACATACCTTTTTGGTCTCAAAACCTTCAGTTTCATAAGATAAAAGCTCCTTGATAAGCGAAAAAGTAGGAATAATCTTTGGAGGCTCCCTGTCTTGGGCTAAAACACTCTTAATTTGGTGTTTTCACTCTTAAATTATCTAAAAACCTTTTCTGTATTTTGTGCAATTTTAGCAAATTAAAGCCTACGGGCTTTTTGAGGCGGCAAGAAGGGAGCTAGCCCGAACCGCCATAAAGAAACCCCTACCATTTTCATAGTAGGGGTCTGTCTGTCATCCATTCGGGCGTTCTTTATTTACTGGCTCGGGAGCCCTACGAGCCGATTCATCCATTCGGGAGTTCTTTATTTACTGGCTCGATATCCCTACGAGCCGATCATTCATAATGAACGACATTCTTTATTTGTTGGCTCGATAAGTCCTGCGAGCCACTCTTCTCTTTGAGCTTTCTTTATTTGCCCTGGCTCGCAGCTCTGCGAGCCAACTTCCATTTGAGCGTTCTTTATTTGCTCTGGCTCGGTGCTCTACGAGCCGCTCATCTCATTGGGCTTTTTTTATTTACGAGCTCGACGCCCTGCGAGCTGATCTTCCGTTTGGGCTTTTTTTATTTACGAGCTCGGCACCCTGCGAGCTGATCTTCTAACTATTATACATTGTTTTTATATATGAACTCGAAATTGAACACGGAGAGACGGGGATTCGAACCCCGGTCACCCTTTCGAATGAACAGTCTTTCCAGGACTGCGCCTTAAACCACTCGGCCATCTCTCCACCCCTTTGCCCCGCTAATGACAGGGGCGAT
>JAITBH010000008.1 GCA_031283745.1 Candidatus Ectomicrobium neotermitis
AAAGAAATTTCAGAAATCATAGACAGCGAGCCGATAATTTTCCCGGAGGCTATTGAGTTAGCAAAATACATATCTCAAAACTATGTCTGTTCCGTCGGCGAAGCACTTGCCTCGATAATCCCTCCGCAGATGAAAGCCCCAAAAAGAACACCCAAAACCCCTCCACCCTATGAAATCGCATATCAAAAACATCTCTTAAATCCAGATCAGCAAAACGCTGTAGATCTAATCACCCAGTCCATTTCAAACCCTGACCCCTCAGCCCAAAGATCGTTTCTCATACATGGTGTTACAGGCTCAGGCAAAACTGAGGTCTACTTAAACTGCATCGACTTTGCGATAAAGAATCAAAAAAACGCAATTATGCTCATTCCTGAAATTTCTCTTACTGCACAATTTGTAGAAGTAGTTACAAAGAGGTTTGGGCAAATTGTTGGGGTTTGGCATAGCCAGATAAGCAATATCGATAAATACAAACTTTTCCATAAGGCTTTGAGCGGAGAGATAAAAGTGATGTTGGGTGCAAGGTCGGCAATTTTTGCACCCTTTAAGAATATCGGCATTATCGTAGTCGATGAAGAGCATGAAAAGACTTACAAGCAAGAGCAAAAACCATCCTACGATGCAAGAGAAATTGCTTTCTGGAGAGGGGCATATCACAATGCTGCGATTGTTCTTGGCTCTGCCACTCCATCTTTGGAAACTTATAAATCAGCTTTAGAAAACAAAATCGCTCTCATCAAAATGCCTGAAAGGATTGATAAAAAAAAGATGCCGACTATCAATGTCATATCCTTAAAGGACAGATTGAGAGTCGGCGGTTTGCTACTTTTAGAGACTGTTGATGCTTTGTCAAAAACTTTGCACAAAAAAGAGCAGGCTATAGTTTTCTTAAACAGGCGGGGCTTTTCTCCTTCGCTGATGTGTGCCCGTTGTCAGGCTGTCTATCAATGTCCTAACTGCTCAATATCTATGGTCTATCACAAGTATCCCGAAAGGTTGCGTTGCCATTATTGCGGTTATGTTCAGCATCTGCCTGCTATTTGTCCTGAGTGCCACAGCAAAGAAATTGCTGTCTTTGGAGTGGGGACGCAAAAAGTGGAGGAGGAGTTAAAAAAACTATTTCCCAAAGCCAATATTTTTAGGTTAGACAGAGACACTGCCTCGCTAAAAGAAAATTATGAGAAAGCTTATTACGGCGTGATGAATGACAAATACGACATACTTTTAGGAACTCAGATGATTGCAAAAGGTTTTGATTTTCCCCGAGTTTCTTTGGTTTGCATTATCGATGCGGACACTTCTTTGTATTTTCCTGATTACAATTCTACGGAGAGAACTTTCCAGCTGATTACTCAAGTGGCGGGAAGGTGCGGCAGGCGGGAAATTGAAGGGAATGTTATTGTTCAAACTGCTCGACCCCAACATTATGCCGTTAAATATGCTCAAAATTACGATTACGAATCTTTTTATAAACAGGAAGCTCAAAAAAGAAAAGAACTGCTTTACCCCCCGTTTAGCGACATCTCAAAAATAGTTATCAAAAACGCAGACAATAATAATTGCGAGGTTGAGGCAAAAACTTTATTTGATTTTCTTAGCGGCACACTTAAATCTCAAGCCCTGAACTTAAAACTTTTAGGTCCATCTCCCGCATACATTGCAAAACTCCACAACTCTTATCGCCAGCACATAATCATCAAAGGTGCAAAAAAAGAAATTCTTGAACTTGCCGCAACACTTGGCTCATTCAAGAAAAAGTTTTCTGCCTCACAAATCACAATAGAAATCTCACCATCTAACCTAATCTAAAACCTATCAGTTTAATTTTTAAGCTCAATCACAGAATTGGAGTTTATGATCTCCTCAAGGGAAACATTTTTGTTTCTAAAGCGGGCGGAGTTTTTTTCACCTTTGATATGTATTGCGGTGATAGGGCAGGCATGAATGCAGGAAAGACAATACTCGCATTTATGCCGATAGGTAGGTTTTCCGTCGACACTTATAATGTTTGAACGCGGACAAACTTTGAGGCAGGTTCCACAGCTTATACAACTCTTGTCCACTCTAAAATTTTTATCTTCCTGCCCATTTAATGAAAGTGTTTTACTAACAACCGTAGCAACTATCCTCGTCAAAATCCCTTTCTTTTTTACCGAATTTACCTTTCTATACTTAATATCGTTAAGAATCGTTGCGGTATTTTTTTCAATTTCCTTCTTTCCCTCAAGTGCAATCTGCTTTTTTATGTCAAAAGCGGGCAAAAAATTGTCCGTCATAAGTATCTCATTGGTATAGTGAAAGCCAATTCCTGCGAGCTTTGCAGTCTTTTTCAGCTTCTCAAGCCCCAAACCGGAGGTATTTCCATAGGTCATCACCGCAAAAAAGTAGTTGGCACTCAGTGAGGCTCTGCTCACAAATTCATTAACAATAGCGGGAATATTGAAATAATAACAAGGAAAAACCAGCCCAATGGCATCATCTTCGTGGGAAAGCTCCCCTTTTGCCAGCATCAAGGGGATAGAAAACAACTTTCCTCCCATCTGTTTAGCAATACTCAAAGAGTTTCCTGTGCCTGTGAAATAAAAAATTTTCATTTTATATGTCCTTTTATGAAAAATTGAGTGCCAAAAATCGGATTTTTATTACCATTTATGGCAATAAAATAAAAGTTGATGGTAACACAGCTATCTAATATAGGTGTATGGGCTACAACCTATATATGAGGAAATCCCCCCCATTTGCTCTCAAAAACCCAAAACAATTCCTACCTATCATATAGGTATTGCTTGACATAAAAAGTTTTTTGTGTATAATGCCAACTCAATTAGGGGAACACATAGCTGATTAGTATGCTTTGTTTTGGGATGATTACCATGCACTCAGCTATGAAATGTAGGTAATAAAAGGAAGGTATTATGCTGGAAATAAAAAATCTCAAGAAATCTTTTGGTGGTCGTGATGTGTTGAAGGATGTGTCTTTGACTGTAGACAAGGGAGAGGCAGTGGTTATTTTGGGACCGAGCGGTTCGGGCAAAACAACTTTGCTTAGGTGCATCAATTTTTTGGAAATGGCAGAAGGTGGAACTTTGAGCGTTTTTGGGAATGCAGTTAATTTCAAAAAAGTTCACAAGAAAGATGTTTTAGAGATTCGCCGCAAGACCGCTTTTGTTTTTCAAAATTACAATCTGTTCAACAATAAAACCGCTATCGAAAATGTGACAGAGGGCTTGATAGTTGCAAGGAAAGTTAAAAAAGCTACAGCCCTTGAAACCGCAAAACATCATTTAGATCAAATGGGTCTCAGCGATAAGTTCAATTATTATCCATCCCAGCTTTCAGGGGGGCAGCAGCAGAGAGTGGCGATTGCCCGTGCTTTGAGTCTAAACCCAGAGGTCATTCTTTTTGATGAACCAACATCGGCTTTAGATCCAGAACTTGTAGGCGAAACTTTAGACATCATCAAGAAAATAGTTTTGAGCAAAAACAATGCCATCATAATTGTTACCCACGAGATGACTTTTGCTCAAAAAGCAGCAGACAAAGTGGTTTTTATGGACGATGGTTATGTTGTTGAAGAGGGGACTGCGGAAGATGTTTTTACTCACCCCAAAGAAGAGAGAACGAAACAGTTTTTGAGCAGAATTTCACCGATTGAATACAACATTTAGGAGGTTATATGGCAGAAGATTACAGGATCAGGGAGCAACGTCCGCATACTTATGCTGATGGTTGCGGTAAGAGCAAAAATCTCGAATGTCAATTCAGAGACAAGAAAATGGAGGTGATGGACAGAACTTTTTCGCAAGGTTTGCAGTGCCAAGAAATAAACAGCATCGGTGCACTTTTGTCTTTAGAGGATTCCGTTTTTATAGTCCACTCACCGCAAGGCTGTGTTGGTTGCAGTGTCACATCCGTCGACAGATATAGAGTTGGGCAGGCACATAGAGGTGCAAAAATTTACAGAAGCCCCCGTATGATAGTTACCAATTTAGATCAAAACGACATCATTATGGGCGGCGAAAAGAAGTTAAAGGAAGCAATAACATTGGCAAATGAAAGGTATAGCCCAAAAGTTATTTTCATTTTTGCCTCATGTGCATCAGGAATAATTGCCGACGACATCGACGGAGTTGCAACGCAGATGCAAAGGGATATGAAAGCCGTCATCGTTCCAATTCACTGCGAAGGGTTTAAGTCAAAAATATGCGCCAGCGGTTTTGATGCAGTTTTTAGAGCCATATCTAAGTATATGCTTGGGACTGAGAACATTCCCAAAGAAGAGGGGCTAATAAATTTGTTTGCCCCAACAACCACAAGCTACAAAGATCAAGTGGAGATGGAGAGAATGCTCAACCTTTTGGGGCTTAAAGCAAACTATGTTCCGTTTTTTAGTTCGCTTGAGAAGATGAGAAAAGTTAAAGCAGCACAAGCTTCAACATCCATTTGCAAAGTTTTTGCCGACGAGTTTATGCTGGAGTTAGACAATAAATATGGAATACCTTTTTCGCATACCGTTATGCCTATCGGTTTAAGAAATACCGACGAGTGGTTTTTAGGAATAGCACGTGCTGCGGGCAAGGAAAAAGAAGCAAAAGCAATAATAAAAAAAGAGCATAAGAGAATAGGTCCCGAGGTTGAACAAATTCGCAAAAGGCTTGAGGGCAAAAGGGTTTTCATTTGCGGAGGGACAGGAAGATCCTTTGCGGCGGCGGTTTTGATAGAGGATTTTGGAATGAAACTTGTCGGGCTTGAAACCCCAGTTTACGATCAAGATGCTCAAGACGATATTGAATATCTTAACAAGCTCCACGGAGATTTTATCGTCGACATAGCCAATATGCAGCCTTTTGAGCAGGTCAATATAGTCAAGAGATTAAAGCCCGATCTTTTCATCGGTGTGCCTCACTGGTCTGCTCGTTTTGGAATTCCGACAACCCATGTTCTTGAGGGGAAAAGACCGACGATGGGCTATGACGGAATTTTATATCTGGGCTACAAAATTGCTGATCAAATGGAAAATGCAGGCTTTAACAGAAAGCTCTCAAAATATGCACGGCTTCCTTACAAAGAAAGTTGGTATCAGGAAGATCCGTTCAAATACATCAAGAAAGTTTAAGGAGAAACTATGCCGCAAATTTTAGAAAGTCCAAGAGGTAGTTGCGTTTTAGGCGGGATAAATGCCGCATTAGCTGCGGTTGGAAGGCTTTGCCCTATTGTTCATGCGGGACCAGGCTGCTGCATGCAGATCACAGCGGGAGAGGTTTTGCAGTCAGGCGGGAAAATTCCTTATTTCCTCTCAGGTGTGTCGATACCGTCGAGCAATATGCTTGAAAGAGAAGTGATTTTTGGAGGCGAACAAAAGCTCCGCGATGAAATTCAAGGTTGCCTTGACATCATAGATGCTGATGCTTTTTTCATTCTAAACGGTTGCGTCCCGGCTATCATCGGCGATGACATAAAAAATGTAGCGGAAGATTTTCGCAAAAAAGGTTTTCCTGTTTATGCAATAGAGACACCGGGTTTTGCGGGAGATTCTGTGCTGGGATATGAGTCGGCCTTTAAGGCTTTTACAGATTATCTCGTCAAACCAAGCACCGTTAAACAAAAAAATCTCGTCAATTTGATGGGGATTTTTCCCTATCACGAACCTTTTTGGGAAGGAAATATCCAAGAGCTTACTCGGATATTGCAGGAGCTTGGTCTTGAGGTAAATTCCTTTTTTGGTTATGGCCAGAGCATCAAAAACATCCAGCGATCTGGCGAGGCTGCACTAAATATCATCGTCAGCCCTCATCTCTTAAAAGGGACGGAGAAAGTTTACAAAGAGAAATTTGATGTCCCGTCATTGCGGTTTTCGGGAGTTCCAATAGGCGCCACAGACACAAGCAATTTTGTCAGGAAAGTTGGCGAGGCACTTAACCTTGATAAAAATTTAGTCGAGAAAGTTATCACCGCAAATGAAAAATATGTCTACTATTTTTATGAACAAGCCATCGGCAAACTCAGCTGGAAACGGTTCGCTGTCGTCGGAGAAGCAAACAATGTCATCGGCTTAACCCGTTTTTTGGCAAACGATTATAGTTTTACTCCGGTCATCACAATCGTCACAGATACTTTGTATCAGCAAGAGGACAAGGAGCAAATAAAAAAAGAAATTAGCCGCTTAGAATACATCAAGCCCCCAGAAATTATTTTCGAGGGAGATTATTACAAGGTAACTCAAGAGTTAAAAAAGCATGACATAACTCTTTTGCTTGGAAGCGATAATGAAATGGAGATTGCAATGGAAAAAGGAATTCAGTTTTTGCACACAACATTCCCAGTTACGGAGAGATTGGTATTCAATCGATGTATCGCGGGATATAAAGGATCCCTAACATTGATAGAAGATTTGTATGACAATTTGTAAGCAACAAAAATTAAAAATTAAAAATTAAGGAGCATTAAAATGAAAATAAAGAAATTGGCAGCAGTTGTAGTTTTGGTTGGCGTAGCAGCATTGGTTAGTTCATCAATAGGTTTTGCAGCAGAACCCAAGAAAGTTTTCGTCGGAGCGGGTTCAGCATTTAAGCCTTATACTTATGTCGATGATAAAGGGCAGCCAGCAGGTTATGACGTTGAAGTTCTTAAAGCAGTAAATAAACTTTTGCCTCAGTATGAATTTGTGTATCAGTCATTGGAATTTAAGAACATCCTCGTCAGCCTTGGCAGTAAAAAAATAGACATTGGCACTCAGCAGTTTGAGGAAAATGAGGAAAGACGTGCGAAGTTCTTGTTCTCAAATGAGGGATTTACCGTTTACAACAAATACATCGTTGTCAGGAAAGGTCGGACAGACATTAAATCCTTAGACGATCTTCAGGGTAAATCAATATCGGTTGCACAAGGTTCAAATTCAGCACTCGTTATCAAAAAGTATAACGATGCCCACCCCAAGACCCCGATAAAAATCGTTTACTATCAAGGTGGACAATATGAAGCTGTTGTCGCATCAATTGCCAGCGGTCAGGTAGACGCAACGATACAAGTAAAAAGAGTTTTAGATGATTGGAATAGAACTTATGGAAATAAGTTGAGCTTGGCTTTTGACGTACCTGCCTCAGTTTCCGATACATATTTCATTTTCAATAAGTCGGACAGGAAATTGAGAGATGATGTCGACGGCGCATTGAAGAAATTGAAAGCAAGCGGCGAGTTAAGTGCTCTTTCCATCCAGATTTTGGGTGCAGACTATACACCTGAAGGCAATCAGGAAAAATAATAATATCGGTTCAAAGCGACGGGGTTTGTTCAAATTCCGTCGCTTTGCCTATTATTAAACAATCATATGGATATTAACGATTTTTTTTCATTCAAACGTTTGCTTGAAAATTTGCCC
>JAITBH010000102.1 GCA_031283745.1 Candidatus Ectomicrobium neotermitis
GGGTGCAACTCAAGAGTTGCCGAGAGGAATGTCTTAAAAAGGGCAGTTAAGCCGACAAAGATGATAGTGTTTTTTTTATTGAAAAGTTTTTCCATTTAATTTCCATATCACAAACCACAGCCCGCTCATCGCAAACATCGCAGGCATCAGGTTAAAGAGCAAAATTTTGTTGACGCTATAAACAGGCACAAAGATGACAGCATAATAAACTCCCGCCGCCGCAAAAGCCAAACTCAAAGCCAAAGGCAGCCACTTCCACACAAAACGGAGAGGCTTGAAAGCCATAAAGGCAAAAATCAGGGCAAACCAAACCATAAAAGCTACGGTTTGGGTGGTGTCGGCATTCTTTATATAGTAGTAGTAGGCGGCAAAAGGCTCAAAGATAAATCTAAACAAGGAACGGGACTGCTCTTGCCTATATAATAGTATCTCCTCAGAGGCGGCATATTTGGAAATGTCGTCGAAATTAAACTTATCCGTCTTCAAAACTGTCCAAGCATCAGTCATATATCCCCAGCCGTGCCAGTCAGTTGAGGCAATCATAAGAAGGTTATTTTCTTTTGAAAAATCGATAAGCCCCTGCCTTTCCGCTTCATCAAAATTCCTATAGCCGTTATTGTAAATCTCAAAGCCGTCAATCCCGCTGGCATGCAGCTCTGAAAAACTATATCTATGCCATTTCCACCAATGGGGCATCACTGCTAACATACCGTTTTCATGGGCTTTTTTAATGATCTCATCAAGAGGGAGGTTTTGATAAAGCTGACCGTCAAAATATCCCGGAGACAACAAAAGCACAGAAACCCCGCCCTCCGATGATTGTATCTGCATACCGCAAAAAACATTTGTAGCTCCCATTTCCTCAAAACGGGAAAAGCTGTTCGTGTTTTGGTGTTCTGTGATAAAGAAATCGTCATAGCCGCTCTGCTCATGAAACCTCAGGCTTGAGGACTCAGTTGAGGAATTGTCATAAGAAAATCGGGTATGCGAGTGAAAATCAACAGATATATAGCCGACAGGTTTAACCAATTTTGGTCCAGCTAAAGGAAAAAGGACAACAAAGGCAATTAAAGAGGCAAATAAAAAAAGCCCATAAAAGAGTCTTATGAGCGTTTGAATGTCTGTTTTTTTCGTTAGAAGGCAGAAAAGAAAGACAAGAAGCAAAGTCCAGACTGCCCAACTGATCAAAACAGGTCTGTAGAAAGTTCTTTCTAAGGTTAAAGCATAGAAAGCAAAACCGTAGAGAGGTTCGATGAAAGGTCTAAAAGAGGGCCAAACAATTGAAAAACCTTGCTGGGCTGGGGAGATAACCGGTGCAGATGAGCTTGATGCTGTTTGCGGGGCGGCAAGGAGATTGGTCAACTCTATAGGTGAGTGAAAAAAGATGTTTGATAATCCAATTGTTCCGCAACATAAAATCAATAGACAAAATTTCTTAGCCCCGCTTTTTATTTTCATAGTGCTATCCGTCAGTTTTCGGGATAACATCAACCGCAAGTGCAAACCTTGATGCCCCTGCCTGTCTTGCTAAGTCCATAAAATGTATCACATCGTCATACCTAACATCTTTGTCCCCTTTGACGATGACAGGTTTGTTGGGGTATTTTGCAACAAGATTTTGAATTGTTGCGCTTATATTTGACGGGTGAATTTGCGTCCCATTTATCAAAACCCCGCCGTTTTTTGTGATCAAAACCTCAATATTTGTCTCGTCCATATCCTCTTGAGTTTGAGTTGAGGGGAGATTAACCTTTATTCCGGGCTGCAAAAGCATCGGGGTGGTTATCATAAAAATTATCAGCAAAACCAAAACAACATCGGTAAAAGGAGTGATATTTATCTCAGACATGATGGTAGTTCTTGCTCTTTTCTTATTTCTCATTGTTTTGCTCTCTTACTCGTTAAAATGAAAACCGCCGTATTTGTCGGTTTTTTTGTTACCTAAAAGGCTCTCGACTGCTGAAGCACAATACTCCATATCCACCACGAACTTATCGATAATCTTTATAAAGAAGTTGTAAGCGATAACCGCTGGGATGGCAACAGCAAGACCGGTCGCAGTGGCAATGAGCGCCTCAGAAACTCCGCCGATTACCACAGAAATGCCCCCAGAACCCATCGCCGAAATATCATGGAAAGCACGGATAATCCCTAAGACCGTTCCAAATAAGCCGATATAAACAGAAACGCTGCCGACCGTCCCTAAAACTGTGGTGAACCTCTCTAACTTTACCGTCTCTATCATTATCTCCCTATCCATCGCCTCAGCGATATTGCCTTTGTTTCTATAAGCCGTTATCCCTGCTTTAGCAACAGCACTCATAGGCGAATTGGTTCTATCGCAAAAAGCTACTACTGAATCTATCTTTTCAAGCTTCATGATCTTTGTGATATTTGCAATGAACTTCGCCCGACGCATGCTCGACTTAATGCCGAACTCGAGAAGTTTATAGAGAATGATCGCTATAGATGCAATGGAAATAATCACAAGAATATAAAGAGTAGCTCCTCCGATGTGAAATAAGTCTGCGACCTTTTCTATATTAAACAGATTTACCATTTCCAAACTCCTTATTAGTATTTGATATTAGCTGACCAAGACGGGGTATAAGAATTGCCTGAAATTTCGGCAAGTTTCCTTGTGCCTGAACCGTCAATAGCCATTATGTAAATTTCCCACCTTCCTCTTCTTGACGATGCAAAAGCCAAAAACCTACCGTCTGGAGACCAAACGGGGTTTTCATTGTTGCCTTGAGAATTGGTGAGCCTTGTTATTCTTGTCGATCTTAAATCGTATACATATAGATCAAAGTGTCCACGACCCTGCCGCATGGTAAAAGCTATTTTGTCGCCCCGAGGAGACCAAGCAGGAGAATCGCAGTGCCCGTCGGTAGGCAATCTTCTGGCATTGCCACCGTCCATATTCATTATATACATCTGAGGAATTCCGCTTCTGTCTGAAATGAAAACGATTTCCTGACCATTGGGAGCAAAAGATGGGCTGGTATCGATATAAGAACCCTTAGTCATCTGCTGAACAAGACGGCCGTTTTTGTCGATGAGATATAAATTGGGAAATAATCCTCTTGAGAGGGTAAGCAGGATGGTTTTACCATTGGGGGAGAAAGTTCCTGCGGAGTTGAGTCCTTGATACTTGGAAACTACAGACCTTTTATTGTTTACCATATTGATCGAGAAAAGATCGGGGTTATTGAAGAGATAGCTTGTGTAGATGATTTGGTCTCCCTCTGGGGACCACTTGGGCAAAAGATTAAGTTTTGCATCCCTTGTAAGCCTTTTGAGGTTATGCCCGTCATAATCTATGACATACAATTCCTTAAAACGCGTCCCATTGTTTACGAAAGCAATTTTGGAAAGTGCAACTCCTTCCTCTCCTGTAAATCTGCGGACAATCTCATTGCTGATCTCATGACCGATATACCTAAAATCACTCTTGTTATCTCTATGAAAAACATCTTCCCAGACAATTTTCTTTGATGTTGTGTCATACATTTTGACCCGCACATTTATTCTCGTCCGCTCTCCCTTGCCTGAAACCTCAATTGAAGCAGTAAAAAGCACAGAAGCACCGCGTTCATCCCAGCTTGAGAGTTTTGCTTCAAAATTTGAGTTAGAGATGTTGTCGACAATGACATTAAAATAACGCGACAAAATTAAATCGTTTTCAATCACGGCTTTAATAGCAGAACCATACTTTGCATTTTCGGTATTTCTGCCGACATAAGAAAAAGGCTCTATGCCAATGGAAAATTTTTTGCCTGAGGATGATAAGGAAAGATAAATGTCGCTTTGTTGGGCATTAGAAAAACTGCTCAAAAATAAAACAATAAAGATAAAAAATAATTTTTTCATAATTTCTCGTTCTCACTTATACTTGAATTCAAAATATACACCTATCGAGTCTCCATTGTAGCCCTGAGGGAGTTCCCCAAAAGGGCTGGCTTTTAATATCGCCTCTCGAGCATTTTCATCAAAAAGATGATTGCCCGAAGGAGAAACAACCCTCAATGAACTTTCATCGACTTCCCCGTCCTTGAATATCCTAAAATAAACAACAGCTCTTAAACGGTCGAAACTCTCTGCCCATTCCCAAAACCTACCGATTTTGTTGATTATCGTTCTCTCGTAATAAGCATAATTAAAATCTTTTTCATCAAAAGAAAGATTTTCATACTGCGAACCGCTCACTCCGTATTTTGCATTGGATGCGGGGACTTGGACAGTTTGAACCTGCGACCGGGTAACGGGAGCCGGAGGAGGAGTTTTAGCTGTTTCTTGGGCTTTTGTTTGGGTTGCTTCAGGCATCTTCTTTGGTGTTTCTGCTACTTTTGCTTTATCTTTTATGACAGGGGCTGGCTTTGCGGCTTTTACTTCATCATTTTTTGATTGAACGGCTTTGGGTTGTTCTTGCTTTTTTGCCTCGGGCTGAGGCTCAGGCTTGGTTTCTTTGGCAGGCTCTTGCTGCTCAGTGGAGGGGGGTTGTTGTTCAACGGAGTGTAAATCAGTTTGCTCATCGGCAGGATTATAAAAAGCTACATCTATCGGAGTAGAAATAAAGACAGGTTTAACTCTTTTTTGCGCTGCAAAGAACAATACCGCAAAATGAATCGCTATAGACACAATCAAAAATGGAACTACCTTGCTGTTTTTTAGCATCTCAAATAAATAACAAAACCCTGCGAACTCGTCCGCAGGGTTTTATTTTCATATCTCAATTTATCTTACTGTTGTTTCAACTCTTCTGTTTGCTGCCCGTGCCTCTTCAGTATCTCCTTCTACAAGAGGTTTCTCCTTTCCATAAGAAATCGTGGTAATTCTCGATGAGGCAACTCCGCTATCGACATAATACTTTCTGACGCTGTCTGCTCTATGCTGACCAAGTGCCAAGTTATAGGCTATCGTCCCTCTATCATCACAATACCCCTCAACTACTACATTCAAATTAGGGTTATTCAAGAGTAACTGTGCATTCTGCCTCAAAATGTTGCTTGCGTCAGACCTAAGATCGCTCTTGTCAAAATCAAAGTTCACTTTTGCAAACGAAACAGGCTCTGGTGCAGGCTCATCTACAATGTTTTCATCAATAACAACAGTTTCTTCTACTACAGGTACCGCTGCTATCTCGTCATTTTCTGAATTAACGTCCTCTTTTGCAGCACAACCAAACAACGTTACGGTTGAGGCAATAAAAACAAACACTA
>JAITBH010000006.1 GCA_031283745.1 Candidatus Ectomicrobium neotermitis
CAAAACGGCACAGGAAAATCTTCTTTGTTAAAAATTATCAATAGCGACCTCAAACCGACCGAAGGGAATATCCAAAACAGAGAAGGAGTGAGTTTTGGATATGTTGAACAAATAATAAATGGGCATGACAATTTAAGTGGAGGAGAAAAATTCAACAAATCATTAACCGTTGCTCTGTGTCTGCGGCCTAATATTTTGCTCCTTGATGAACCGACGAATCATTTAGATCTAAAAAACAGAAAATCATTGATGAATATGATCAAAAAATTTCAAGGGGCAGAGATTATTGTCTCACACGACGAGGAGTTACTTAGAAATTGCATAAATTCTATTTGGCATATTGATGATCATCAGATAAAAATTTTTAAGGGAAATTATGATGACTACTTAAATGATATTGAAAACAAGAGGAGTGGTTTGCAGGAAGAATTGAGGCAGATTAAAAAGGATAAAAAAGAAGTGCATAAATCTTTAATGAGAGAACAGCAAAGAGCAAAACACAGCAAAATTAGAGGTGAAAAACTTGTTAGCCAAAAACGTTGGCTGCCTGCGGTAGGCGACTTGAAAAAGAATTATGCTTCCAAAACTATGGGCAGCAAAAACATTAAGATAGGTGAAACAAAAAAGGAGCTGCTCAATAGATTGGCTGATATAAGAATTTCTGAAATTTTAAGACCAACCTTCTCTCTTAAATCTGAAACAAAGGGAAATAAAACCATAGTTTCAATAAGTGAAGGTTATGCAGGATATGCCAACAAACCAATTTTGGAGAACATAAATTCATCAATTCAATCACAAAAACATATGGCAATTGTGGGAAATAATGGAAGCGGGAAAACAACTTTATTTAAGGCTATTTTGAATTGCCCCGAAATTCTAAAAAGGGGAGATTGGGTTGTTCCGGAAATTGAGGACATTGGTTATTTTGACCAAAACTATACCAACATCTGCAAAGACAAAACTCCATTTGAAACCATTGCTGAACTTCTTCCAAACAACACTCAAACTCAAACAAGAACTTTCTTAAATGATTTCTTGTTTAGAAAAAATGAAGATGTAAATAAGCCGATTAGATTTTTATCCGGAGGAGAAAAAGCAAGATTAACTTTAGCAAAGATAGCTGCAAAAACTCCCGTGCTTCTGTTGATAGACGAGGTTACAAACAATATAGATCTGGAAACTAAAAAACACATAGAACAAGTGCTGAGAGAATATCCCGGAACAATGATGATAATCTCTCATGATAGAGTGTTTTTAGAAAACATTGGAATTGATGAGTTTTTTGATTTACATTGAAAGGAAAATTATGGGTAGGTAGTGAAAGTTGAGTGGATGGTTTTAATAATATTTTATGTAAAACAGCTTTAAGTGTATCCAATTTAACGCTTGGTTTCTTAAAATTTTTCGCTTATTTTTAGAGGGAATAAAATTTGTCAAAAACAATATCTTTGCCTTAAAAATTCTAAACACTAAATTTCGAAGTGGTCTCGTCTGTCGTCTTAAATCCTCGACATTGACAATCGACTTAATCGTATTGGAAAATTTTTGTGCCGACCCAATATCCGCCGTATCAACAAGAGTTTCAGCTACGTCTCTGTGGGCCGCTAAACTCCAATCTGATATAAACTGAAGAAACTCCTTTGGCGTGAGACAATACTCGGGTCTCTTTTTAATGTCCATCTTATTGTCATTTGCATAATCAATAAAATTCTTATCGTTTATATTAACTATACGAGGATAATTAGCATTCGCAACTACCGTCAATGGTTCACTATAAGCGGCAATATAATTATCTGTAATGTTTTTCATTGTATTGATCCAAAGTTGATAAACGAAATGAGTTCTATATCTTAAGATATCACTCAGTTCAATCCCATCTTTGCAAAACAAAGATAAATGCAATGCTGAGCCAGATATTCCTGCCAAATGTTCACAATTTTTCATAAGCCCTATTTGTTTTTTTAATGAGAGTTTTTCGGGACAAATTATTTTAAACCCTGCTTTCTTAAAAGCTTTTTCAAAATGCTCTTCTCCGTATATTTTATATGAACCCTTAAATTTTGCCCGAGATAAAAATATTTTTTTATAATTCTTATAAGCCTTTACTTTTTCTCCTATTTTCCTATAAATCTCTTTATACTTAATCTGATTTTCAATATAACAAGGTTGAGGAATAGTAACACTCTTAAATTTTATTGGCTCTTCTATTCGGTAAACTTTTCTTGCCCCTCCCTCCCAACCAACAAAATTTAAAATATCTGAAATAAATAAATTGTCTTTGTCAGAAATATAAACCAAATCTTTTGTTTTATCGGTACTTTCCAATAAGAACCAAAAACGCGAAAGAGAAGAAATTAAAAAATGTCCAAAATGTAAAGAGCAATAACCTAAATACACAACATCCTTATTTATAGTTTTATATGAGCAGGTTTTCTCTAATCTTTGTGGATATCCAACAGGAATATCTCCAACCAGCAAATCTTTTGATAGTTCAATTAAGTTGTTGTTTTCATCAAAAACCCCACCACAATTAAGAGGCGGGGTATATTTATAAGGAAAAACAACAGCATTGTTGTAGGTTTGAGACTTTAATTGGAAGGTTTGATTTTGGAAGGTGTTATACCAATCTTTTGCTTGAGCTTGTAAATCTTCGTCGCCATATACTTTCATTTTTACTCCTCCTTTTTGCATTCAACATATATGTTTCTATAAAAATGTTCTTCTTTATATAACAGAACACAAACAAAGACGGAGTAAAATTACAACATTTTTATTAACGATCTATATCTATTTTTTTAATTCTTTAATGTTCTTTATCATTCTCGGAACAACTTCGAACAAATCACCTTCGATCGAAAAATTTGCTGCTTTCATCATAGGGCAAAAAGGATCTTTGTTTATAGCAACAATAATATCTGATGAATTCATTCCAACCATATGTTGAATCTGCCCTGAAATTCCGCAAGCAATGTAAACGCGAGGAGCAACTGTTCTGCCGGTTTGCCCGACTTGATGGGAATAAGAAATCCAGTCAGCATCAACAGCCGCTCTTGAAGCCCCTACCGCTCCACCAAGCAGATCCGCCAACTCTTTTAACAACTTAAACCCTTCTTTGCCTCCTAACCCACGCCCACCTGAAACTATTATGTCGGCATCGGCAATGTTGATCTTTGAACTATCATCACCAATAAATTGAATGAATTTAGTCCTATTTTTTAAGAGAGAATCATCTTTTGTTACTTTTATTATTTCTCCCTGTCTTCCCTTTTGTATTGTAGCTTCCTTAAAAACTTTATGTCTAACAGTTGACATTTGAGGGCGATGATGCGGAGTTAAAATTGTTGCCATAATATTTCCGCCAAAAGCCGGGCGAGTTTGCTGTAAATTTCTTGTTTGTATATCTACAGAAAGAGCTGTGCAATCTGCAGTGAGTCCCGTTTTGATTCTTGCTGCAACTCTTGATGCAAAAGATCTACCTATATTTGTAGCTCCCATCACAACTATTTCTGGTTTTTCCTGTTTAATAAGTGCTGTCAAAATAGATGTATATGGATCATCCTGAAATTCAGCTAAAGCTGGGTCGTCGTAAACATACACCTTGTCGGCACCGCGTTCTATTAAATCTTGAGCTTTCGAACTTATGTCTGCCCCGCCTATTAAAACAGCACTTAATGGCACGGAAAGTTCTTGAGAAAGTTTTTTACATTCACTTAATAATTCAAAAACAACTGACGATATTTCGCCATGTCTCTGTTCTGCATAAACCCAGACACCTTTATATAAACTGTTGTCAACTTCTGCTAAAGCAGGTTCATCTTTTTGAAGTTCAATGGCGGAAAATTTGCAAGCCTCAACACAAGTTCCACAGTAAACGCATTTGTTTATATCTATCTTTGCAAGCTTAAATTTCTTCGGATGTTCTGGTCTTTCTATCATTGAAATAACGCCAAACGGACATTCATTTGCACATTGCCCGCAACCGACGCATTTATCATCTATTATTTTTATTGTTGACATTTTTACTCCTTTTTCAATTAAACAATTCCTATCTCTTGAAATTTTGCGACTATCGCCGAAGCAACTACATCTGGCTCACCAACAAACTTTTCGCCTTCTACTGTTTTTTGAGTAGGAGTAAAAACCTTCTTGACCTGTGTCGGAGATCCATTAAGACCAATTCTTTTCTCGTCGGCACCAATATCAACAGCCGTTAATGTTTTGATAACAGCTTTTTTGGAATTTATTTTTCCTTTAAGAGAAGGAAGTCTTGGAATATTTATTTCTTTAACCACTGTCATAAGAACTGGGAGGGAACTTTCAATCACATCATACCCATCTTCCATAAGCCTCTCGACGGTGATTGATTTATCTGAAATGTTGTTAATTTTTTTCACATAAGCCACATGGGCAATGTCTAACATTTCTGCTATACCCGGCCCGACCTGAGCAGTATCTCCATCTGTTGCCTGCTTGCCGCAAAATATAACATCAAAGTTGCCAAGATGTTTGATTGCCATCGACAAAGCATAAGCAGTAGCAAGAGTATCTGCCCCACCAAAAGCCCTGTCGCAAACCAAAACACCTTCGTCCGCACCTTTCGAAAGAGCATCCCTTAAAACACTTTCTGCTTGGGGAGGTCCCATCGTAATAACAGTAACTTTGCTACCCGGATTTTTTTCTTTAAGCCGAACGGCTTCTTCTATTGCGTATTCATCGAAAGGATTGACAATAGATTCAACCCCTTCTCTCTTCAACCTTCCCGTTTCGCTGTCTATTTTCACATCCGTGGTGTTAGGAACTTGTTTTATACATACTATTATATTCATCTTAATATCCTCTGCGAATTGTTTTATTTATTTTTTGCCGCTGATTCCTTAATCAAATTGAGGGCAATTTCATTTTTTTGAATTTGACTTGTCCCCTCATACAAAGTCGTAATTTTTGCATCTCTCATCATCTTCTCTACAGGATATTCTCTCGAATAACCATATCCACCAAAGATCTGAACAGCATTCGTGGTAACTTTCATAGCCGTCTCCGAACACAACAATTTTGCCATCGCTGACTCTTTGCTCGTTCTCTTCTTTTCTTTCTCTGGTTTGCCAACATTTGAATCTATCATTCTTGCCGTTGCATAAAGGAGTGCACGGGCCGCCTCAACCTCTGTAGCCATATCCGCAAGCATATGTTGTATGCCCTGAAAAGAAGCTATCGGCTGACCGAACTGAACTCTTTTGCGTGCATAAGCAACAGCTTCGTCAAGTGCGCCCGCCGCAATACCCAGTGCTTGAGCAGCAACTCCTGGTCTTGAATTATCCAAAGTCGCCTGTACTATCATTAACCCATGCCCCTCTTTTCCTAAAAGCTGATCTTTATGAACTTTACAATTGTCAAATATCAACTCTCTGGTAGAAGATGCTTTTATTCCCATCTTTTTCTCTTTTTTGCCGAAGTCAAAACCTTTCATTCCTTTTTCCAAAATAAAACAAGAAATTCCTCTTGCCCCTCTTAAAGGATTTGTCTTTGCAAAAATAGTGTATGTCTCTGCTTCTCCGCCATTTGTGATGAAACATTTGGTTCCATTCAATATATAGTAATCGCCTTCTTTTACCGCCGTTGTCGACATACCCGTAGCGTCTGACCCTGCGCCTGCTTCAGTCAAGCCAAATGCCGCAAGTTTTTTGCCGGAAGCGATGTCGGGCAAATATTTATTTTTCTGTGCTTCATTGCCTGCAATAAGAATCGGAAGAGTCCCCAATGCTGTAGCAGCGAGTGTTAAAGCTATTGCTCCGTCTACTTTGCACAGCTCCTCTACGACTAAAACCAAACCCATTATCCCTTTGCCAAAACCTCCGTATTCTTCTGGAATATAAACACCGCACAAATCTGCTTGAGCAAATTCTTTTACGATTTCCCAAGGAAATTCTTCTTTTTCATCATAATGTTCCCGTATAGGTTTAACTTTTTCAATAGCTACATTTCTCGCTGTTTCAATCATCATTTGTTCTTCTTCTGTCAAAAAATATTCCATTTTTTACTCCTTTCTCTATGTGTGCACTCTACAGCTTCATTCCTTTTATATTGGATATGGCTTGTTGAGCAGCAATCTGTTCGGCTTCCTTTTTAGAATACCCTGTTCCTGTTCCCAAGAGCTTTTTCTTCAAATAAACAGCCATTTCAAAACACTTGTTGTGTTCAGGCCCTGTCTCTTTCAAAACTTTATACTCGGGCAAAATGGCGTATTGCGACTGAGCAATTTCTTGCAACTTACTCTTAAAATCATTCATGTCAATTACAGGCAATCTATGTAAAAACCTTAATATAAATTTTCGAGCGGATTCAATTCCGCCGTCTAAATAAATAGCACAAATAACTGCCTCAAAAGAATTAGACAAGAGATTGGGTCGCATTCTTTCTCTGGGCGTGTTTTGCCCTTTTCCAAGCAACACAAAATCTCCAAGCGACACTTCTTTTGCCCAGATGCTTAAATTATGTGCTGAAACTATTTTTGATTTCAATCGGGACAGTTCCCCTTCTCGGTATTCAGGAAAATCTTTGTATAGACTTTCCACAACAACAAAACCCAAAACACTGTCACCTAAGAACTCCATGCGTTCATTGTTGTATCTCAAAACAAACTCTGACGCATAAGAACTATGCGTCAGAGCAGTTTTTAAAATTTCTACGTTTTTAAATTTGTAATCGATGATTTTTTGGAATTTATCAAAATGATTAGTCAACATATCTTTTTACTATTATGGCTGTATTGTGTCCCCCAAAACCTAAAGAGTTAGAAATAGCAGTGTTGAATTTCTGCTGACGGGCTTTGTTGGGAACATAATCCAAATCACAATCAGGATCAGGGGTTTGATAATTTATGGTGGGGTGAATAAAACCATCTCTCATTGAGAGAAGTATTGCAGCAAGTTCAACTCCAGCTGCTCCGCCTAAAAGATGGCCAGTCATTGACTTCGTTGAGGATATGGGAATTTTATACGCTTTGTCTCCAAATACTTTTTTTATTGCAAGCGTCTCTGTCTTGTCATTTAACCCAGTAGAAGTTCCATGAGCATTGATATAATCAACTTCATCTTTTGAAATTCCTGCGGATTTGATAGCCGCTTCCATTGCCGCCGCAGCCCCTCTCCCTTCAGGTTCAGGAGCAGTGATGTGATAAGCATCATCAGAAGATCCAAAACCTATCAGTTCTCCGTAAATCGTAGCCCCTCTACTTTTGGCTCGTTCAAGCGTTTCAAGAACAAACATTCCCGAACCTTCGCCCATAACAAAACCGTCCCTATCTTTATCGAAAGGGCGGGAAGCTTTTTGAGGATCATCGTTTCTTTGAGAAAGGGCTTTCATTGAACAAAACCCTGCCATACCTAAAGGGCTGATTACGCTTTCAACCCCTCCACTGACAACAACATCGGCTTCATCAAACTGCAAAATCTTTATAGCGTCGCCAATAGCGTGATTAGATGATGAACAAGCACTTGTAGTCGTATAATTTGGACCGCTAAAACCGTATTTTATAGCAATCTCTCCGGGCAAAATGTTGGAGATTATCATCGGAATAAGAAAAGGGCTTACCCTCTTTGGCCCTTTCGTCAAAAGAGCTTCGACTTCTTCTTCCATAACTCTTAATCCGCCCATCCCAGTACCAGTAACCACGCTAACTCTTGATAAGTCCTCTTTTGAGAGGTCTAACTTTGAATCTTCAATTGCCATACATGCCGCAACAAAACCTATCTGTGCAAACCGTGCCATTCTTTTAAATTTTTTCCTATCAAGATATTTTTCATATTTACTTTGAGAAAAATCCTTAACCGTGCCGGCAATTTTGGTGGAAAAATCGGTGGTGTCAAAGTGTTCAATCAAAGAAATTCCCGATTTTCCTTCTTTCAAGGCATTAACAAATTCATCTTTTTCACTACCAATTGGAGATACAACTCCTAAACCGGTGATAACAATTCTCTTTTTCATAGATAAAAGCCTTCTCTCTCATTTTTATTTTTCAGCCTTTGATGCGTGAGTATTTATATACTCGATTGCATTGCCAACTGTTTGAATTTTCTCTGCCTCTTCGTCTGGAATCTCAAGTCCAAATTCTTCTTCAAAAGCCATAACCAATTCAACTGTATCCAAAGAATCTGCACCCAAATCGTTTACAAAAGATGCTCCCGGAACAACTTCTGCGGGGTCTACTCCTAATTGTTCTACGATAATTTCTTTTACTCTGTTTTCTGTATCTGCCATTTTGTGCCTCCTGTGCGTTTTTTTTATTTTTTCCCTTCTAACTTCTATCGTCTCTTCTACATTTATTAAACAGAAACGAAAAATATTTTACATATACATCCCGCCGTTAACTGCAATAACTTGTCCCGTAATATATGACGAATCTTCACTTGACAAAAATAAAACCGCTTTGGCGACATCCGAAGCTTCTCCGAATCTCGAAAGCGGTATCATTGACTGCATTGTTTGTTTTGCTTCTTCGCTTAGAGCGTCCGTCATGGACGTGCGTATAAAACCGGGTGCGATGGCGTTGACTAAAATATTTCTGGATGCAAATTCTTTCGCACAAGTTTTTGTAATCGCTATTACTCCGCCCTTCGTAGCTGAATAATTTATCTGCCCCGCATTTCCCATCTGTCCAACAACTGATGCTATATTTATCATTCTTCCATTTCTTTGCTTGAGCATCGGCTTGCTTGCGGCCTTTATACAATTAAAAACACCCTTCAAATTTACTGCTATTACAGCGTCCCAATCTGCCTCTGACATCCTCAAAACTAAGTTATCTTTCGTGATTCCAGCATTATTAACGAGTATATCTATTTTCCCAAAATTGTCAATGGAACTTTTTATCAGGTTTTCGCACTCATCAAGCCTTGTAACGTTGACCCCTACAGCAAGTGTTTTGACCCCATATTTTGCCTTGATTTCGTCGGCAGTTTTCTGAGATAACTCCTGATTTATGTCTGAAATAATTATGTTTGCACCTTCACTTGCTAAGACCTCGGCGATAGACTTTCCTATGCCCTGTGCAGAGCCTGTGATTAAAGCTACTTTCTCTTTTAATTTCATCAATTCACCCTCCTGTTATCATTAAATAGATTGTGGTTTATCCATTAAGCTCTAAAAGAGCTGCCAACGTTTTGTTTAAGCTATCAACATTATCGATATTGAAGACTTTTTTATTCCTATCAATCTTACGCAAAAGCCCTGACAAAACCCTGCCCGGTCCTATTTCAATAAATGTATCAACGCCAGAACTTATTATATGTTCAATGCTGGTGTCCCATTTAACGGGATTGTTTATCTGCTTAACAAGTTTGTTTTTTATTTCCAAAATGTCAGCGGTTAAGGCGGCATCGCAATTTGTATAGATGCCAAAATTAGGTTTTTGGAATGAATATTTTTCTAAAACTGTTGCCATTTCTTCCGCTACGGAGGTCATCAAAGATGAATGGAAAGCCCCAGAAACATTTAACATAACGCATTTTAACGCTCCTGCTGTTTTTGCAAGTTCGATTGCTTTATTTACGGCATCTATCGTTCCAGCAATAACAATCTGCCCCGGACAATTAAAGTTTACAGGCTCGCAAATTCCGTCAACGGATGCTTCCTGACAAACTGTTGCGATCTTGGCTTTTTCCAGCCCCAAAATGGCGGCCATCGCTCCCTTTACGGCTTCCGCCCCGTATTGAAGAAGGGTTCCTCGTGCTTTTACTATCTCTAAACCATCTTGAAAATTAAAAAACCCTGCCGCATACAAAGCTGAATATTCTCCGAGCGAGTGGCCTGCACCGACAAATTCATACTTTGATATATCCACATTGCTCTTAAAAACCTCAAAAGCTGCTGCACTTACAGTAAAAATAGCAGGCTGCGTCCATTTTGTCTTTCTTAAAACATCATCGGGACCATCAAAAATAATACTTTTAAGTTCATCATCGATTGAATCAAATATCTTGGCTGCCTCAGGATATTGAGTGTATAAATCTTTGCCCATTCCAACACTTTGAGACCCCTGACCCGGAAACATCAAACATGCCTTTGTCATATTACCCCGCCTTTGTTAAATTCTGATAACGCTTCCTGCCCAAGTAAAGCCTCCGCCAAAAGCAACCAAAACAACCAAGTCGCCTTTTTTGAGCTTTCCTGTTTTAATCGCTTCGTCTAAGGCAGTTATTGTGGTGGCAGAGGATATATTGCCTGTCTTGTGAATGTTTAAGAAAATCTTATCCATCGGAATATTTAATTTCTTTGCCACAGCTTCGATAATTCTTATGTTGGCTTGATGGGGAATAAACAACGTTATTTCTTCTATTGCATGCCCCGATTGCAAAATAGCTTTTTCAGCTGCCTCAACCATCTTAGGAACAGCGTTTCTAAACACATTTTTACCGTCCATTTTCATTGTGTGTTTCTTTGCTTTGACGCTTTCAATTGATGCAGGACACGCAGACCCTCCACCGGACATATATAAAAGATCCCCATAAGAGCCGTCTGCCCCTAAAGAAACCGACAAAACCCCATCGTCTTTTTTGGAAGCGGTCAAAACCATTGCACCTGCTCCATCACCAAAAAGAACACAGGTGTTTCTATCCGTCCAATCGGTAATTCTTGTAAGGATTTCTGCTCCAACGAGCAAAATAGTCTTAAACATCCCCGATTCGATATAAGCTTTTGCTATCGACACCGCATAAACAAATCCGCTGCATGCGGCAGATAAGTCAAAAGCGGGAACATTAAATTTAGACAGTCCTAATTTGTGTTGGAGACGGCAGGCTGTAGAAGGAAAAAACATATCAGGTGTGACTGTGGCGACAATTATTAACTCTATTTCTTCGGCGGAAATATTTGCAGCTTTAATAGCCTCTAAAGAAGCACCTAAAGCTAAGTCTGAGGTAACTTCATTTTCTGCGGCGACCCGTCTTTCGTGCATGCCTGTTCTTGAAACTATCCACTCATCGGTTGTGTCAACTATTTTTTCAAGATCCGCATTGGTAAGAACCTTCTTCGGAAAATAAGAACCTGTTCCAAGAATTTTTGCTCCAATCTTTTTATCCATTGTAATTTCCATTGTTTGCTATCGCTTCCGCTATGGCGCTTGCTAAATCATAACCTGCATTTCGGTTAGCGGCAAGAATAGCACTCTTTACAGCCTTTTTATTTGATCTCCCATGCCCTATCATGCAAACCCCATTTACCCCTAAAAGAGGAACAGCCCCAAATTCACTGTAGTCAACAGTCTTTTTGAGATCTTTAATTGTTGTCCATAAAAAAGGAAAAGCAGCCCATGCGATGGGATGCTTTTTTAAGTTTCTTGCAATAATCTTAAACATAAAATCAGAAAGTCCTTCTCCAAACTTCAATATTATATTCCCCACAAAACCATCACATATGACTATATTTGCCTTCGCAAGCGGGATTTCTCTGCCTTCTATGTTTCCGATGAAATTTAAATTCGTCTTTTCTAAGTATTTGTATGTGGCAAGAGACAATTCATTGCCTTTGGTAGATTCTTCACCAATTGAAGCTAATGCTATTTTGGGGTTTGCTATGCCCATAATATGTTTACAGTAAACATCAGACATAATCGCAAACTGAACGAGATGTTCGGGCTTGCAATCAACATTTGTCCCCATATCTGCGATAAAAACAGGTCTATCAACGGTAGGAAAAGTAACCCCTATGGTTGGCCTCAACACTCCTTCTATTCTCTTCAAATAAAAAAGGGCAGCTGCCATACTTGCTCCGGAGTTGCCCATTGAGACAAAAGCGTCGGCTTGTTTATCAGCGACGAATTTTGCACAAACAGCTAAAGATGAATCTTTTTTGTTTCTAACCGCTTTGGCGGGATGATCATCCATCGTTATGATTTCGGAGGTGTTTACTATATCGATATTAAGAGAGGGGAGATCGTATCTTTTGCGATGTTTAGAAAGTTCAGCCATTATCAACTTTTCATTTCCAACGAGCAAAATCTTTCCATCAAACTCCTTTGCTGCCAAAAGGGCACCCTCTACTGTTACCAGCGGGGCATTGTCTCCTCCCATCGCATCAAGAGCAATTATCATTACTTTTTTTCACCTCTTTGATTTTGTGTGTCAGTTTCTTGCTTTTTAACTTTTTTAGGAACTATGAGTTTGCCATCATAAAAGCCGCATTCAGGACAAATTTTATGAGGCATCTTCGGCAAGCCGCAATTTGGGCAATTGCTGGGATTAGGAGCATCTAATTTTGAATTCGCCGATCTTCTGCTATCTCTCCTATGCGGCGTATGCTTTCTTTTGGGATTTGGCATTGTTATTCCTCCGTTTAGTTTTGTTTAAGCAATTCTTTCCATCTTTCTGCGACCATAGCCCTGCTTTTTTCTTGAGCTTTAGCGACACAGGAACAAGAATCGCCTAGTTTGTTATGTCTCCCGCACAACTGACATATTCCAAGACACTGTTTGCTGCATAGTGGTTTCATTGGTATTTCGAGGATCAGCATTTGCCTTATTTCCTCACCTGCGTCAGCCTTACTATCTATGAATGGTATGTCGCAATTTATGTCGATTTCCACAGGGTGCCTGTAAACAAAAAGACAGCGGGAACACTCTAAGATTAAAAAGCCACTGAGCGTCCCGCTGATTTGTATAGATTTTTCAGATACCTTTAATGCTTTTATGTCTGCCTTTATGCTGCTGTCGCAACCTATGTCAAAATGAGAAACATCTACCTTTCTACTCACTCTTTTGTTGTCTAAAAAATCGGAAAGATCGAATATTAAATTATCTGTAATCATTGTTTTTTCTCGCTCACTCATCGGGGGCGATTATAAATATTGACTGTTTGTTTGTCAAACTTTGCAAAAAACTGCCCAAAACAGTGCAAATTTACCTCAAAAAGCCCTCGAAAACCCTTAAATTTTTTGCAATTTTTTTGCAAAAACACATATTTTTTTGCTCCCCTACGGCACACCGTCTACACCTTTAGCTTGATTAGAACCTAAAGTAAATGAACGGAACAAATGTGCTTGTGATGCTAAAAACATAAGCCACGACAAAAATACAAAACAAAAGGGCAATCCAAAGCGGGTTGTTTTTATACTTTATGCGAACTTTTGCCATGACGGGGTAAGAAAGAATTATCCCCAATATCAACAAATACAATGTGCTCCACGAACCAAAATTTAAGAATTTATAAAATGATGCCAGCGGATATTCTTTGTTTCCTGAAAACATTATTTTTATGTAGTCGAAAGCATAAGACAAAGTGTTTGCTCGGAAAATAATCCAGCCGATAAGCACAAAGAACCACACATAAATATTTGCAAAAAACGCTGGTATCTTTTTCAACACTTTCAAGAAACCCAACCTTTCTATGATTAAGCCAAATCCTTGATAAATACCCCACACAAGAAAGTTCCACGCTGCACCGTGCCACAAACCACACAGCAAAAACACTATGAATAAATTCACATATGTTCTTCCTTTGCCTTTTCGGTTCCCGCCTAATGGTATGTATAAATAGTCTCTAAAAAAGCTTGAAAGTGATATGTGCCAGCGACGCCAAAACTCAGTAATTGATTTTGATGAATACGGGTATTTAAAGTTTTCTAAAAACTTAAAGTTAAAAATTCGACCAAGCCCGATTGCCATATCTGAATATCCCGAAAAATCAAAATAGATCTGCAAAGTATAAGCTATTGCCCCAAGCCAAGTTATTGAAAACGGAAGCGTGCTTACGGGAGAATTGAAAACATTGTCGGCTATCAGTGCCATCGTGTCAGCTATTAAAATTTTCTTAGCAAGGCCCATCGCAAATCTTTGAAGCCCCTCAAAAACATTGTTTAGCTTTAATTTTCTGTCAGCAAAACTTCTCGCCACATTTTCATATCTAACGATAGGTCCTGCAACAAGCTGAGGAAACAATGAAATGTAGGCAGCAAAGTTAATAAAGCTTTGCGAGCTTTCAATTCTTCTGCGATAAATATCGATGAGATAAGAGATTGACTGGAAAATATAAAAGGAAATTCCAAGCGGCAGGGCTATGCTGGGGAGTTTAATGTTTACGAGATGGAGCAAATTAAAGTTTGCGACGATAAAATTAAGGTATTTGTAAATTACCAATGCCAACAAGTTAAGACAAATGCCAAGAATTAAAGCCCTTTTTCTCTTTTTGTCGTCGGAACTTTTAGAAACAAATCTTCCAACAAACCACGAAACGATAATTATCAAAACCATTACAATGACTGCTCG
>JAITBH010000097.1 GCA_031283745.1 Candidatus Ectomicrobium neotermitis
CATTTTGTTGCCAAGCAAGGCAAGGGTTCTTTTAGCGTCCAAACAACTCCTTTTATATCTCCCAAATAAAATATTCCTATCTTCCTCTTGTCGTAACATCTCTTATCATAACATCTAACAATCTCCCCGTCGGGCAATATTCGCAGAAAACTATACCCAGTTTTGCACACCAATCCATAGGTGTTGAGACCAACTATTCTTTCTTTGTTTTTTGATGAATTTTGATTGATTTTAGACGAGATCGTGTTTTGATAATAACTCTCAACTTCGGGGGAATAACGATGGAAATTATTTCTAACTTGCAACCTTTGAAAAGTAAAATTGATTCCGTTTAAGAGAATTTTTTCTCTTGCGTTTTTTAACACTGAAAAATTATCTTCCGTTAAAACGCTTACAACATTTATTCTTATTTTTTTGTCTGCATATTTTTTCAATGAAACTATCTTGTCAACAAACCAGTCTACGGATCGAACTTGGGACAAATGCAACGATGCTATGATTATCAACTGCCCCTCGAACTTAATTAAATCGCAAACCCTTTCAAAATTTTTGTTCGGCAAAGAAAAGTTTGTTGCAATTTCTAAAATATGTCCATTTTTTATTATTTCCTCAGCTATTTCAAAAAACATAGGGTGCAGAGTTGGTTCTCCGCCAATAATTTTTACCCAGCTTTTATTCTTAATCTTCGGCAAAAGCCCAATGAAATTTCTCACGGTTTCTTCACTGGCTTCCATCGCCCCATCATTCTTATCGTTGCCACAGCCTGCATTACAATACTCGCATTTATAATTGCATTTATTCGTTATGTGAAATTCCATCTGTTCAATATTCCCAAAATAGTTCAGGCAAAAATAAAGTTTTCTTTCCTTCTCCACTAAGCCACGAAACAACAAAACAGGTGTAAACAAATTCTTGATTTTCAACCCTTTTCTAAAAATAAAAATGTGCTTCTCTCCGTTTTTGTTTTTTATGGCGAGCAGGCTTTCAAGCAATTTTGAACTTGCTTTTTTTATTTTCTTTAGCCTTACATTTAACTCATTTGAGCCGTCAGACATTTTTCCTCCTGTTTTTTGTGTGCCGCATATAAGCAAAATAAAAGTATATTCACAAAAAATTCATTAAACAGCCTATTTTCACTATTTTGCTATCATCAAACACGCAAAAAATCGGATTGAGAGGTCGTATGAAAAAATTATTGTTGCACATTTGTTGTGCTCCCTGCTCGGCGGCGGCAATTAAATCGTTAAGAAACGAATTTGAAATTTCTTTCTTTTGGTATAACCCAAACATCTACGATCTTGATGAATACAATAAGCGAAAAGAGTCAGCCATCAGATACTCGCAAGCCCTCAAATTTGAATTTTTTGAAGAGAAAGATTTTCAATATGACTATCAAGAATGGAAAAGCTGTAGTGTCGAGAAATGCTCAAACTGTTACCAAATCAGACTCAAAAAAACATTCGAATTTGCCAAAACCAAAGCCTTCGATTTTTTTTCAACATCTCTACTCTCAAGCCCTTATCAAAAGCATGAACTCATCAAAGAAATCTGTTTTAAACTCTCTACAAATTCCCCTGTAAAATTTTTATATCGGGATTTTAGAGAGTTTTTTTATGACGGGAAAAACGAACTCCGCTCGCAAAACTATTACATTCAAAAATACTGTGCCTGCCAAAAATCATATTTCGAGCGTTTCAAGGAGAACAAAAAATAATGCTACGAAGAATCATTTTAATTTCCGTTTTATTCCTATTAGTTTCACCCTCTTTTGGTCTCGACAAAATTAGAAGCGACATAAAAATAGGGCTGGCTGTTAACACAAAAGGCTTTGCTGTCTCCTCAAGAGAAAATCTTTTGATAACCGATGCACAAAACAAAAAAATAACCCTCCAAAAAAACACTCCAACCCGATTGCAGTTTGCAGGAGGCAAAGTAAATGTCGGTAACAATTCAATGACACTTCCCATAAAAATAGAAAGCAGTTCCCTTATCTCCATAAATGGAAAACACTACCACGGTTATTTTTCCATAACCAAATCCCGACGCGGCACGGGGTTAAACATCATCAATGTTTTAAGCTTTGAAGATTACATCAAGGGCGTTGTTCCTAAAGAAGCTATGTCCGACTGGAATATAGAGGCACTGAAAACTCAAAGCGTGATAAGCAGAACTTATGCTGCGGCAAGCTTGGGACGGCACTCCGCCGAAGGTTTTGATTTATGCGACACAACTCATTGTCAGGTTTATGGAGGTGCTGATGTTGAGACTGATGCCAGCAACAAAGCTGTCGAGCGGACGGCGGGAGAGATGTTAACTTATAGAGGCAAACTTGCCGAAACGTTGTTTTTTTCAAATAGCGGGGGTGCTACAGAAAACCCAAGGTATGTTTGGGGCTGGCAAGATACCCCTGCCTATCTAAAAGGTGTCAAGGATCCTTATTCTAAAGATCAACCAAATTACTCTTGGGAAACAGTTGTTCCTGAAAGTTTGATAGAGCAAAAATTAAACATTGGACAAATTTCCTCGATAAAAATAAGCGGAAAAAATCCGTCTGGATCTGCGGAAACTATTGTCATCAAACATTCAAAAGGGACTGCCGTGATAAAAGCTGCTCAATTTAGAATGACAATCGATCCAAACAAGATAAAAAGCACACTCATCACAAGCATCAGAAAACAAGGCAGCAATATTATTTTCAAAGGTAATGGCTGGGGCCATCGGGTTGGCTTATCGCAATGGGGCGCAAAAGCTATGGCTGACAAAGGTTTTGGTTACAAAAGAATACTGACTTTTTATTACCCCCAAACAAGAATAGAAAAGGTGCATTATGAAAAATAGAACTGACGAAATACTTTCAAATTATGATTATGAGATTCCAAAGGAAATGATTGCACAAGAACCATGTCCTAATCGAGACGAATCCAAACTTTTTGTTTTGGATAAGCACAAAAATCAAATTTTCCACAGAAAATTTTCCGACATCGGAGAGTTTTTGTCTGCGGGAGATTGTTTGGTCATCAATACAGTTAAGGTTGTTCCTGCCCGCATAATGGGCAAAAAGGAAAGCGGAGGAAAGATGGAAATACTCTTTTTAGATCCCCGCAAAGACACAAAAGAATATGCTGCTTTGGTTAAACCTCGTCCAAAAATTGGCAAGAAAATACTCTTTGACGATGGGTATGAGTGCATAATCAAGTCCTGCTTGCCAAATGGCGGGTATCTTTTAGAGTTCAACAAGCCGAAGGTTTTAGAATTTATG
>JAITBH010000111.1 GCA_031283745.1 Candidatus Ectomicrobium neotermitis
ATGATGCTTGGGGTAATGTTTTATATGGGGCAGGGTGTCCAAAGAGATGTCAAAGAGGCAGAAACCTATCTAAAGCTCGCAGCAGCCCAAAACAATGAGCAGGCTGCGGACTTCCTCCGTAGAATTCAAGAAAGTAGATAAATCCATCACATTTGCAGGCGTTCCACCCGGAAAGACAGGGAACAAAAGGG
The DNA here is from genome assembly GCA_031283745.1 of Candidatus Ectomicrobium neotermitis. Taxonomy (GTDB): domain Bacteria; phylum Elusimicrobiota; class Endomicrobiia; order Endomicrobiales; family Endomicrobiaceae; genus Ectomicrobium; species Ectomicrobium neotermitis. Next base: position 192 of record JAITBH010000111.1, read on the forward strand.
GTTAGGGAACGAAAGGGAAAGACCAAGACAAGGCAAAGACAAGACCAAAACAAAAACAAAAACCAAAGCAAAAGCAAAAACAAAAGCAAATAGAATAAAAAAGCCCTTGCTCGAAAGAGCAGGGGCTTTTTTTTATGCATTTGCCGTTACTGGGAGAAGCCCCCTTTTCAAAGGGGGTGCCGCCGCAGGCGGCGGGGGTTTGTTCGCCTTTGTCGTTTGCCGTTGTCTTTGTAGTGGTTGTTGCAGTTCCCTGTCTTTCCCTTTCGTTCCCTGCCGTTCCGGCAGTTCCCTTCCTTTCCCTTTTTTCCCCTGTCGTTCCCTGCTGTTCCGGCAGTTCCCTTCCGTTCCCTTTTGTTCCCTTTTTTTCCCTTTCTTTCCCTGCCGTTCCGGTCGTTCCCTGATCCCTGTCGCCTTTTTGTATAATCGCCCCATCACACATACTATATATAAGGAGCTTTTATGTCGGCTGAATTTATTCATTTGCACAATCACACCGAATACTCACTTTTAGACGGTGCTTGTAGACTAACCGACGATGCAGGAAACCCTTCCGAGCTGTTTGGCTTAATATCAAAAGAACACAAAATGTCAGCTTTAGCTATCACCGATCATGGCAACATGTTTGGGGCGATGGAATTTTATTGGGCTGCCCGCAAAAGCGGTATAAAACCCATCATCGGCTGTGAGGTTTATGTCTCGCCTAAGAGTTGCACCGACAAAAAAGCGCCGACGGATACCGATGAGGGAAGGTTTTATAACCATTTGATTCTCTTGGCCAAAAATTTTGAGGGCTATCAAAACCTTATGCAAATAGTCAGCAAGGGCTATTTAGATGGGTTTTACTATAAGCCGAGAGTGGATAAGGCTATTTTGAAAGAGTATAAAAACGGGATAATTTGCCTTTCGGGCTGCATTTTAGGCGAGGTTGCCAGCAATGTTTTGTGGGGCAGGAAGGAAGAAGCGCTTGCGGCGGCTGTTGAGTATAGTGAAATTTTTGGCAAGGACAATTACTATATAGAGATTATGGATCACGGTCTGCCGGAGCAAAAACAAGTCATACCCGGGCTTTTAGAAATATCAAAGCAGGCGGGAATCCCCCCAATTGTTACAAATGACTGCCATTTTCTACGCAAAAGCGACCATGATGCACATGATGTTTTGATCTGTATAGGCACAAATAAGCTTTTGACGGATATAAATCGTATGCATTATCCCGAACTTGCCTACTACCGCAGCGCCGAGGAAATGGCTCAAACCTTTTCTTATCTACCGCAGGGTCTAAAAAATACTCTTGAAGTGGCTGAGAAAGTTAATCTTGAGATAAACACAGGGCAGTTGCTTTTGCCCGCTTTTCCCGTTCCAGAGGGTTATAAAGACGATGCCGAGTATCTTGAGAAACTTTGTTTTGAAGGTTTGGCTCGTAGGTATAAGAATATAACTTCTCAGCATACTGACCGCCTCAAGCATGAGCTTTCCGTCATCAACAAAATGGGTTTTGCCTCATACTTCCTGATAGTTTCAGACTTTATCCGCTATGCAAAAGACAACAAAATTGCAGTCGGGCCGGGCAGGGGATCGGGGGCAGGGTCTATGGTTGCCTATACTTTAGAGGTTACCGATATATGCCCGCTTCAGTATGGACTGCTTTTTGAGAGATTCTTAAACCCCGACAGAAGGACAATGCCGGACCTCGACATAGACTTTGATTCTCAAAGGGAAAAGGTTATCGATTATGTCCGCAATAAGTATGGCTCAGAAAAATGTGCTCAGATAATAACTTTCGGCTCCCTACAGGCTCGTCAGTCCATAAAAGATGTGGCAAGGACTATGGAGTTTACCCCCGCACAGTCAAATGAAATTGCAAAGCTCATTCCCGAAAAGATGAGCATAGCCGAAGCGATAAAGTCTACGGCGGCGCTGAGAAAGCTTATTGATGATGATCAAAGCGGCAAGCTGACAAAGCTCCTAAGTTTTTCTCAAAAACTTGAAGGTCTAAAGAGGCATACTGGTGTTCATGCTGCGGCGATGGTGATAGCTAATGACGACATTATCAAGTATTCGCCTTTGGCTAAAGGTTCAAAAAATATCATCACCACCCAATATGACGGCATAATCCTCCCACAGCTTGGCCTATTAAAAGTCGACTTTCTTGGCTTAAAAACTTTAAACATCATCGACGACTGCATAAAACTCATCAAAGAGGAAAAAAATAAGGACTTTGACATCGACAATATCCCTTTAGACGATAAAAATGCTTATGAACTGCTTTCAAGCGCTAAGACGCTTGGTGTTTTTCAGCTTGAAAGTTCGGGTTTGAGGGACTTGATGATAAAGCTAAAGCCCGAAACTATTGACGATATAATTGCCTTGATAGCCTTATATCGGCCCGGCCCGCTCGGTTCGGGTATGACCAACGATTTTGTAGAAAGGAAGCACGGTCATAGAAAGATTGAATATGACCATGTTTTAGAGGAGCCAATACTCAAAGAAACCTATGGCGTAATTCTTTATCAAGAGCAGGTGATGAGGCTATCGATGGATTTAGCAGGGTTTACACCGGGCGAGGCAGACAATTTGAGGAAAGCCATGAGCAAAAAGAGCAGTGATGTCATGGCGGCTCAGCGGGAAAAGTTTATCGAAGGGGCAAAGAAAAACGGTATCAAGCGGACTTTAGCGGGCAAAATTTATTCAAATATCGAATCCTTTGGCGGATATGGTTTCAACAAAAGCCACTCCGCAGCTTATGGACTGGTTTCTTATAGAACTGCATACCTCAAAGCCAATTATCCCCTTGAATATATAGCCTCTATGTTGAACTCCGAGATCGGCAGATCCTCCGTCACCGATGAGGACAGCAGAATGGTTATGTATATTGAGGAAGCAGAAAATTTCGGTATAAAAATACTCCCCCCGGATGTTCAGTTTTCTAAAAGCGGGTTTTCTATAGAGGACGGCAATATTCGTTTTGGCTTGTTTGCAATTAAATCTGTCGGCGAAGGGATAACCGAGTCGATAGTAAATGCAAGAAAAGATGGGGACAAGTTCAAAAGTTGGAGCGACTTTTTAGAAAGAATTGATCTAAAGAGCGCCAACAAATTGGCTTTTGAGGCGATGATAAAGGCGGGGGCTTTTGATTGTTTTGGTGCTGAGGGCGAGGACAATTTGCTCACAAGGGCAATTTTGTTAAACAATGTTGAATATTCTTTGTCTGCAGCCGCAAAGATCAAAGCCGACAGAGCATCAGCACAATGTATGCTTTTTGGTCCTCAAGAGGGTGCAGACCGCATAATACTTGGAAACAGCAATACAAAACCCTTAGAAAAAAGGCAGTCGCTTGAATTTGAAAAATCGGTTTTAGGCTTTTATCTGTCCGACCACCCTTTTGCTAAACAATTAAAAGAGCTTGAGGGGGTGGTAAATTTCAACTTAAACGATCTCCCCGTTCCGGCAGAAAATCCTCAGATCATCAAGGTGGCGGGCATGGCGGCAAATATACGCAAATCCATAACTAAGCGGGGCAGAAAAGAGATGGCTAAAATAAGGCTTGAGGACTTGCACTCATCTGTTGAGGTGGTAATTTTCCCTCAGGTTTATGAGCAATATGTTCAATTTATCAATCAAGACGACCCCATAGTTATCAAGGGCAAGCTTATGGGAACAGATGACAAGAAAGAAATTCACGCAAATGAAATTATTCCTTATGCCAAATCCCACACTCTCCCTCAATCTAAACGAAGCCAGATTTATATAAGTATCCAAGATGAACGTTATGACGATAAACTTGAGAGCAACTTAAAACGTATATTTGCTAAACACCCGGGCAGGGCGAGAGTGTCTTTGATTATCACCAATGAGAAAAATGAAAAGTTCTGCATAGACACGGAGTATTTGTCTGATGGAGGCGGGGAGTTCATCAGCGAGATTTCAAAAGAAATAGGAGATGATTCGGCTGTTCAAATCAAGCAGGCATAAGACTGGAGTTGTTTGTTTTTCAAAGGAGGGAGAATGTTGAAAATTATTTTTGCAGTGTTGTTTTCGTTTTTAGTTATCGGCAAGGAGGCTGATGCCGCAGACAAATCAAGCCAAGAAATTTTAGGAAGCGGCATAAAAGGCAGTATTGAAAGCTATAAGGTAGGGGATATTGTTGTTATCGCTATAAAAGATACCGACACCAATATGGGCAAAAGCATTTTCCTTGAGCCTGACGCTGCGATTATCAAGAGATTGATGTCTGAGGGGAATGTTCGCTCTTCTATCAACACCTTTTTAATCAAGACCGCAAAGCACAATATCTTAGTAGACACGGGTATAGGTGGAAGCGGCGGGGCAACCCATGACAATCTTGTTTATCTTGGCATAGACCCCTCCGAAATAGACATCATCTTGATAACCCATATGCACAATGACCACATCGGCGGGCTGCTTTTTGGTAAAGACAAAATTTACCCAAAAGCAAAAGTTTATATCGCAGCACCAGAAATTGAGTTTTGGCAAAGCCGCCCAAGTGCAATTGCGGCTAACAATGTCTTAGCGGCATACACACAAAACATAGTCCCTTTTGAATTTGCAAACAAAGCCCTGCCTCTTTTTGCAAAGGGAGAGGGGGACGATATTGAGATAAAAGTTATGAAAGCCGCAGGCCACACACCGGGGCACAGTGCTTTTGAGGTTATCTCTAAAAAAGAACATCTTTTGATAGCCGGGGACATTGTCCACAATATTACCATTCAAACGGCAGAGCCTTTGATGTCTGTAACTTTCGACACCGATCCCGAGGAAGCTGCAAAAACCCGTGAGGAAATTTTTGACTATGCACAAAAAAACAAAATCCCAATTGCAGGGATGCATATACCTTTTGGGGGAATAGTAAGCATCCAGAAAAATAAGCAAGGCGGGTATGATTTTACTGTTGTCAAAACAAATGAAGATGCCCAACAAAAAGGCGGAGAAAAATGAGAATAAACTTTAGACTTGAATACTGCGTAGACTC
>JAITBH010000126.1 GCA_031283745.1 Candidatus Ectomicrobium neotermitis
CTTCCTTTTAGCTTTGCAACTTTTGCAAAAACCTTTTTTGCTGCTCTCCCTGCGGTTTTCATACCTATTATTATAGTGGGGGGCATATACTTTAAGCTTCTTTCGGCTTTGCAGTCTGGTGTGATAGCAAGTGTTTATGCCTTGATTTTGGCAGTGTGCGTGTATCGTTCTTTTAGCATGGATAATTTTGTCAGGGCTTTTTTTAATAGTGCCAAAAGTTCAGCGATGATTTTGTTTATCATCATATCAGCAAGCGCCTTTTCTGCGGTTTTTATGAGTTCGCAAGCCCCTAAAATTTTAAAAAGCATAGCCCTTTACTTAAACCTCTCGCCTTTAACCTTCTCATTTCTTAGCGCAACAATAGTGATCATCTTAGGGACTGTTCTTGACGGTGCTGCGATATGCGTTCTTTTAGCACCGGCGCTTCTGACAATTGCACAGACTTTAGGGCTTGGGGTAGTTCATTTTGCGATGATAATGTGCATAGGAGCAGTGTTAGGTTCTATGACACCCCCTATGGCAGTGAGCATTTTTGCAGCTCAGACCTTTTCAAAGCTGCCGATTGGCTCTATCGTTAAAGGGCAAGCCCCATTTTTTATTGGCTTTTTGGCTGTGTATATGCTGATAGTTGTTTTCCCGTTTTTTAGTGAGTTTCTACTGAAATAAATACAAGGAGATAGATAAATAATGAAAAAATTCGACTCGACCATTAAGCTGATCAAACACAAGGTGCTGACTGAAATTGCACGGGGTGCTTTTAACGACTCTTTGCTTACAGATTTGCCAGATATACCCAACAAAATCATCAATGGCAGGCATCCCTCTTACCGTTGCTGCATTTTTAAGGAAAAAGCGATTGTTGCAGAGAGGACAAAAGCCGCCATGGGGGGCAATAAATCAAATCCAAATGTCATAGAGGTTATCGATATAGCCTGCGACGGCTGTCCCGCTGACGGCTATCATGTTAGCGACACTTGCAGAGGGTGTTTATCCCACAACTGTCTGGAGGTTTGCCCAAGGAATGCTATTGCCATAAGGGAAGATTTGACCTCATATATCGACAAAAAGAAGTGTATAAACTGTGGATTATGTGCAAAAGTCTGTTCTTTTAATGCTATCGTTAATTTCACTCCCCCTTGCGAGGCAGCTTGCAAGATTGATGCCATAACAAGAGAGGAGGATGGGATAAGCAAGATAGACAATGAAAAGTGCGTCTCTTGCGGAGCGTGCATGGTCAAATGTCCTTTTGGCGCTATCAATGACAAGTCATTCATTTTAGATGTCATCGGTATGCTTAAAAAAAAGGAGAAAGTTTTTGCCATATGTGCACCGTCTATTGCCGGGCAGTTTGATTATGCCTCTATGGGTCAGGTGATAAGCGGGATAAAAAAACTTGGCTTTAGCGATGTTTTAGAGGTTGCACTTGGGGCAGATATGACAGCGGACAATGAATCAAAAGAGTTGGCACAAAAGAAATTGTTGACAAGTTCCTGTTGCCCGAGCTTTGTGCTTTTTGTCAAGAAAAAGCACCCCAAAATGGTGAAACATATCTCCCACAATCTCTCGCCTATGGGGGAGTTGGCCAAACACCTCAAGCAAAAACATAAAGATGCCAAAGTGGTTTTTATCGGCCCGTGCGTATCAAAAAAGATGGAGATACAGCTGCCGGAGGTTGCCAAATATGTCGACTCGGCACTGACTTATGAGGAGTTGCAAGCCCTTTTTGAAAGCCGCGATATAGACATAGAAACATTGGAAGGGGAAGATTTTTCTGACGCTTCATATTTCGGCAGGATTTTTGCCAGAAGCGGAGGGGTGAGCGAGGCAGTAAAAGAAGCACTTAAAGAACATCAGATAGATTTTGATATTAAGCCTGCCATCTGCAGCGGATTAGATGAGTGCAATAAAGCCCTCCTTAGGGTTTTTGCAAACAAAGATAAGGTAGGATCTGAAAACTTTATTGAGGGCATGGCTTGTTCTGGAGGCTGTATCGGCGGAGCCGGCAATCTTCACTATAGTCCAAAAAATAAATTTTTAGTGGAGCAGCATGCCGCAAAAGCCTCTAAAAACATAAGCGAAATGATCAACAAAGCAAAAGCTTTAGAGTAAAAATTGAAGGGATAGAAAGGAGATCAAAATGACAGAAATTATTAAAGGCAGGATGGGGGGGGGGGGAATTAAATCCTTGCAACAAAACTCCTCTTTTTGAGGCTGGTTATTATGAGAAAATCGGGCTTAAATTGTTTGATGAACTTGGGTGTAGAGAATACAGAAAAAAATACAGATGCCCCACAACAGAATACGAAATGTCTTTCCTTATAGGGCTGATAGATAAATATAGATTTTCAAATGGAGAAAGAATAAAAAGAGTTTTTGAAGTCGGAGTTTTGTATGGGACAACTTCCCTCTCTTTATTAAAACAAGGCTGTAAAAACGATGAGTTTTACTTGTATGGCATAGACAAAGGCAATGCGGATTTGTTCGGGGAAGCAGTTTTTAATGAGGCCTCAAAGGAAGAGTTGGAACACTATGAACTTCACAAAGGCTCAACTACAGCTGACATAGAAAACATCCTAAAAGACAAAGAAAAGCTGGATATGATTTTTATTGATGCTAAACACGCCCACCCCTATCCTTTAATTGATTTAATTTATCTCATCCCCTTTTTACGCAAAGACGCTTTAATCTGTATGCACGATACTGGCACGATTCAACCAAATTACTATGGACCAAGTTATGTGTATCTCTATTGGGACGGGCAAAAATATAGAAATTATGCCCTTGATGATAAATTGGAAGCCACTAATGAACAGACGATGGCATGTATAGTTGCAAATCAGGGAAAAGAAAGGCTATGTAAAAACCTTTTAGCAACAGCGAAAATCCCTTTTAGGGCAACGATTTCCTCGGGAGATGTCAGTACTAGTTTCGGGCTTACCCAAAATTTCATCGAAAATCTAAGAAGTTTTATGCTCAAGCATTATGATGAATCTTTTGTCAAAGAAATGAGCGGCATACTTTCAAACAATGACGAGGAATATAAGAAAGTTTGGCCTATATATTTTTATGAGGCACAATTCTCTCTATATATGTGGCATGAAATAAAAAAAATGGATTCTCTTCGCTCAAGGCTCAACAAGGCAGAGGACTTGCTAAAAAATTTCTGGAGCTACCAAAATGAAATAACAAAACTCTGGCAAGAAATTAACCGCCTAAAGGTAGCAAATGTTTTGGGCAACAAAATAAAGTATTACCGATATGTTGTCGCCTCAAAAATAACTTTTGGAAAAACGAGGCAAAAATATAAAGCCAAAAGAGAACTCTTGACAGCAAAACTGTATTCTTAGTTCTCAAAACAGTAAAAAGGAGAAAAAACTATGGATAAATTATTAGAAAGTTTGTTGTTGTCTGATGGGATTTCAGGATATGAAGAAAATGCTTCAAAAATCACCAAATCAGCTCTTGAGAAATGTTGCGATAAGGTGGAGATTGACAATCTTGGCAATGTCATTGCAAAAAAGGGCAATGGAAAAAAGTCGATAATGATTGCAGCCCACATTGACGAAATTGGAATGGCAGTCAAATA
>JAITBH010000023.1 GCA_031283745.1 Candidatus Ectomicrobium neotermitis
AGGACTACCCGAAAGCCAAGATTTGTAAAAAATTCAAACCAAAAGGGGTAGTTTTCATACATATTCAAGGCTCTGGGTATCCCTATCTCGCCGCGATGGGCTTTTTGGATAGGCAGGGGGGTATAAAAATCAAAAAGCCTCTTATTTTTGTAGTCGAACATATTGAAAACATAGTTGTTTATCTTTTTGTCCTTTAGTGCATTTTCACAGCGGTTGCCCGAAATGAAAGTTTTGCCGTTAGAAAAGAGGGAAATGTTTAGAAGGCATTTGTTCTGGCAGCCCTTGCAGCGGGTATTTCTGGTTTTAGAGACAAAGGTTGCCAACTTTTCTTTTGAAATAAGAGAGGAGAGGGTAGGTTGATTTTGCAGAGCAATGAGCGCCGCACCAAAAGCACCCATAAGCCCCGCAATGTCAGGCCTTGAAACCTCAACCTCTAAAAGAAGTTCGGCAGCCCGCAGAACGCCATCATTAAAAAAGGCTCCCCCCTGAACCACGATATTGCCGCCGAGTTCTTGGGGAGAGCCTATTTTTAAGACTTTGTAGAGGGCGTTTTTGATGACTGAATAATCAAGACCGGCCGATATATCTCCAGCAGATGCACCTTCTTTTTGTGCCTGCTTAATTTTTGAGTTCATAAACACGGTGCAACGGGATCCTAAATCTACAGGCTTTTTGGCGCTTATAGCCAACTTGGCAAAATCTGCAACTTCATAATTTAGCGACTGTGCAAAGTTCTGAATGAAAGACCCGCAACCCGATGAGCAGGCTTCGTTTAAGATGATTTTGTCTATCAAGCCATTCTTGACATAAATACATTTCATATCCTGCCCGCCGATGTCTAAGATAAAGGAAACTTTGGGGTCAAAATGGTTAGCCGCTTTGTAGTGGGCTATGGTTTCAACCTCTCCTGTGTCAAAACCTAAAGCCGCTTTGATTAAACTTTCGCCATAACCCGTTATGCACGAACTTGCAATTGATGACCTCAAAGGGAGCTTTGAATAGATGTCTTTTAAGATGTTTTCGACGCTTTTTAAGGGGTTGCCATTGTTTGGCCCGTAAAATTCATAAGCGATTTCTTTGTTTTGATTGATTAAAACGGCTTTGGTGGTGGTAGAGCCTGCATCAACACCCAAAAATAGGGGAGAAACTACATCCTCTAACTTTATGTGCTTAGCGGCGATTGTGTTATGCCGCGAGATAAAAGCGGAGTATTCGGCTTGATCCTTAAACAAGGGCGGGATTGATAAGAAGTTTTGGGAGGATTTTGAGTCTTTGAGGGCTTCGAATTTTTTTTTTAGGGTTTTGAGGGTGGAGAGATATTTTTCTTTGTGCTGAGGGTCTTCTTCTTTTTTGTGCTTTTCCCAGCCTATCAAGGCGGCACCAAAGGAAACGAAAAAGTGGGCGTTTTTGGGGAAAAGTATGTTTTGCGGGGCAAGTTTTAAGGATTTGACGAAGAAATTTCTTAACTCAGAAAGGAAAAAGAGAGGGCCGCCTAAAAAAACGACATTGCCTTTTATGGTTCTGCCTCGAGCCAACCCCCCGATGGTTTGATTTACAACTGCCTGCAAAATGCTTGCCGCTATATTTTCTTTTGCCGCCCCTTCATTGAGCAGCGGCATAATGTCCGTTTTTGCAAAAACACCGCAACGAGCAGCTATGGGATAAATGGTTTTGTAATTTTTAGCCAGATCATTGATGCCTTCCGCATCAGTTTTTAGTGTTTGAGCCATTTGATCGATAAAAGCGCCAGTTCCGCCCGCACAGGTTTCATTCATTCGCTGATCGATAGAGCTTTGGTCAAAAAAGGTGATCTTTGCATCCTCGCCGCCAAGTTCTATGGCAACATCAGCTTTGGGCAAAAACTCCTTTATCGCCTCAGTGCAAGCGATGACTTCTTGTTCAAATTCAATGCCGGCTTTTTGGGAGAGGCTTATCGCACCAGAACCAGATGAACAAATGGTCATCGGGGTGTTTAAGAGTTCGGCAGGGGCTTCGTCGATGAGGTTTGTGATCGTGCTTAAAAGATCTAACTGATGTCTTTTATAGTTGCAGTAAATCTCTTCGTTTTGGACATTTAGAATGGACAGTTTGATGGTAGTAGAACCAATATCTAAGCCAGCTTTAAGTGATAAGTTTTGTTGTGTGGTCATTTTGAACTCTTTTTCCCTTTATTGCTGCTATAGCTGGTTGCCTTATATTTTCGAATTTATTGAATATTCCCCGCTCTCTTCCTCACCGGTAAGCGTAAAAACTATTTCCTTGCCTTTGTCTTGCCCGTAAACAGTTATCGTCAAGGTCTTTGGCTGCTGATCATTGTTGACTTTGACGCTGTAGGTCTGAAAAATTTTATTGTCGACCGCGTTTACATCAAGAGCTTCATCGTATCCTGTCGGACTTTGAATCTCATAAAAAGTGCCGAACTCGGAGTAATAAATTTTTTCAGCATCAAAAAGAGAAACTAAAAGCGCCTCCCCTTCCGAATAAATGGCTTTGTTCAAATACCCTCTATAGATAGGTAGAGCGACTATAGAGAGGGCAGCCAAAATTAAGATCACGATAAAAAGTTCAATACGGGTAAACCCATTGTTTTTCATTGTTGCCTCCATTATTTGTCAATCATCTTTTTTATGGGGAGATAAGCCCTTTCTCTTATTTCATCAGGAACTTGGACAATGTTTTTCATATTTAACAAAGCGTCCAAAACCTTAGACAAAGTGGTTTTTTTCATATTCGGACAAACTGCCAACTCGCTTATGGGATAAAAATTTTTGTGGGGATTGTCTTTCTTTAATTTGTGAAGAATGCCCAGTTCTGTTCCGATAATAAATTCATCTTTGCCGCTTTTTGAAATAAAGTTGCACATCTGCCCCGTCGACATAGCATGATCTGCTAAGGCTATCGTCTCGGGGCGGCATTCGGGGTGAACAAGAACTTGAGCTTTGGGGTGGGATTGTTTTACTTTGAGAAGGTGTTCGGGGAGAATGAAATTGTTGTGAGTGGGGCAAAAACCGTTCCAGATGATCATTTTTTTGCCTGTTTTAGCACTAACAAAAGCCCCCAAGTTTCTGTCGGGGACAAAAATAATCTCGCCCTCGCTAAGACTGTCGACAATGGCTGAGGCATTTGCCGAAGTGCAACAAATATCACTGTGGGCTTTGATAGCTGCGGAAGTGTTTACATAAGAAACAACTTTAGCGGAGGGGTTTTGGGATTTCAGCTCTTTGAGTTGAGGAACGGTAATCATATCCGCCATCGGGCAGCCTGCGTGAGGGTCAGCGATTAAAACTTTTTTGGAAGGGTTTAATATCGAGGCGGTTTCAGCCATAAAATGAACGCCGCAAAACATTATGACATCTGCATCAGTCTGTGCTGCCTTACGGCTTAAATCTAAAGAATCGCCAACAAAATCTGCAATGTCTTGAATTTCAGGCAACTGATAGATGTGAGAAATTATAATGGCATTCCTTTCTTTTTTTAGCTTGTTTAATCTGTCGATAATATCGTTCATTTTCTGCTCCGCTGATGTTTTTTTAGATTAAAATCGATACACCTAAACCTACTGAACTGATGGAACTGTTGAAAGAGGTAAACTCTAAATCTTTTTCATTGGTGATGACAGGCATAACCAAATAGATACATTTCACCAACACATAAAAATTATTGGTTACTCTTACAGTTACTCCCGCTTGGGCTTGCCAAGCAAAATTGCTTTTTGTCCATTCAATCTCCTCAATCTCCAAAGTGTTTTCACCCACAGTGGTTGCCCTTGAAACTTTCGGCGACCCTAAACCTCCGCCTATGCTGACAAAAGGGGTGGCGATGTTTGTCTCCATATCCCAAAAATCAAAATAAAGATTAAAGAGCATTGCTGTTGCATTGTATTTGTAAGGGTCAACATCAGGCGTGCGATTGTTGATTTCGGTTTTTGCGATGATCGTAAATTCAAAATCCCACCTGAAATTTGGGAAAAATCTGTAACCCAAAAACAAGGAGTATTGTTGAGGTTCAATGGTGTAGTTTGCATCGCCCTCAAACTGCAGATCAGCAAAAGCTTTGTAAACATCAACATTGGCATAGATGTTGTTGTTAATTTTGTATGCCCCCCAAGATTGAGAGACAAAAATGAGACAAAAAAGTGCAACAAAAATTGTTTTTTTCATAAAAATGACCTCTATTTTTAGTCGGATTATATCAATTTTGCCCTTATACAAGTTAAGAGAGTTTTGACCATTGGGTCGACGATAGTTTCGTTGACTTTAGAGGGTCAAAAGACTACAATCGCTCTTGATTTGAGAGGCAAAAAACAGGTCAAAAATCGATTTTTGCATGCCAAAATACCTCAAAAAACGGCGGCGTAGCTCAGGGGTAGAGCAGAGGACTCATAAGCCTTTGGTCGTAGGTTCAATTCCTACCGCCGCCATCACCTATCGATGACTTCCCGCCCAAAAATCCACCAAAAAAGAGTTTTTATGATGCCAGTTTTGTTGTCTGTGATAAGTTTTTGCATGCCGATAATATCTTTGCTCTTGTTTAGAGAAAGTTTTGCAGTTTTTGAGGCAAATGCTTTTATCCTCGGGGTTATGGCAGCCCACTTTATTTTTTCGCTTTACTTGGGTTATGCCGCCGTAGCGGTCAAAATTTTCGACGAGAAATTAAAAAAGACCTGGCTGTTTTTTGTCGCTCTTTTGTTGGTTGTTTTCATCGCTGCTTTTTGCGGTATTAGATCGTTGAGAGGGTTCCTAAACATCCAGCTCGGGGCAATGATCACATTAAAAAACGCTTTCATTTATTCCTTCCTTTTTATATCCCTCCCGGTTTTCCTTTCTGCAGTCGTATCTTGTTTATCCTTATCACTATCAAGGACGCAAATTTCTGCTTATAAAAAAATTTCGCCGACCATTTACCTTTTCTTTGGGGTTTTGGCCGGCTTAGTTTTTTATTCGCTTCTATTGGTAAGTGCAAACGGTTTGGCTGTGGTCATTTTTGTCAGCCTTGTTTTGATAACGGCATTTTTAATTATCCTCAAAACCCAAAAACTTGCCAACACTTTTTTGCTGATCTTGCTGGGTTTTTTGTTGTCGCAGCCCGCTCATTTTATCGACAGGCTTGATAGAAAACTTTTAGAAAATAACGCCGATGGGGGAGTTGTCGAGGATTATCAATATTCGGCTTATGGGCAGAATGTGTTGGTGAGCAAAAACAAGGAATACACTTTTTTAACAAACCACATAGTTGGGTTTTCTGTTCCTGACAATGAAATTATTATCTCTCAAGATTTTGGACATATTCCGATGCTCCATCACTCTGCACCACAAAAAGTTCTGATAATTGCAGGCGCCATGCCGCTTCTGTCGTCGATACTTAAATATAAAGTTGAAAGTGTGGACTATGTTGAGGCGGATAAAGCCGTGATAGATATTATGATGAGTTCCGCTTTTTTGCCCCCTGAAATTTTTGACGACAAGAGGCTGCATATTCATAGCACTCCTGTTAGAAAGTTTATGAGGGATAAAAAATACGATGTGATTTTTATCGGAGCGCCTCAGCCGCTAAACCTTGCCTTAAACAATTTTTACACAAAGGAATTTTTTCTTGACGCTAAAAAAACTTTGAGTTCAGACGGCTTTGTTGCAATGAAATTGATTGGCTCCTCCTCATATTCTCCAGCTTTAGCGATGAGGTTTAATGCTTCTATCATCAAGGCTTTGCAAGATGTATACGGGTTTGTTTATGTGATTCCCGACAAGCAAAACATTATTATCGCCTCGCAAACCAAAATGCCGGCTCGGATGCAAATCAAAAACCGCCTTGCAAAAATTAAGGAGGAGACCCTGCTTTTGTCTAACTATTATCTTGACGAGGCGATGGATTCTGAAAAAGTAAATTGGACAAACAATGAGCTTGATAAACTTAAAAGCGATGCCACTGAAAATTTGGACAATTCTCCGTCGGGAATGATTTTTATTGTCTTGCAACGTCAGTCAAGACTCAGCCCATTGCTGTCTTTTTTTCTGCAGAAGGCTTTCGATTATTCCTATTTCGTTTTTGCACTGCCCCTTGTTTTGTTTTTTGTCATAAAAAATATATGCAAAGAGACTGCTTTTGTATCGGGGCTTTCGACGAGCGGGCTGTTTATGATTTCCGTATTTGCCGCCGAGATTTATACGCAACAGATCTCTAAATTTGCAGGGGTTTTTGCTGCTATATTTATGGTCGGAGTGTTCCTTTCAACAATAATTTCAAAACAAATTTTTAAGAGGAAATCTCTAAACTTTCAGATATTAAATGTTGAGGGAGCCAGCCTTATGCTGACAATAATTTATCTCGTTTCTTTTAGGTTTGCTCTAATAAATATCGGTGTTTTGTTTGTGCTTGTTTTAGCGATGAGCATTTTGTTTGGCGTTGAGACGATTGATGTTTGGGAGAGCTGGAAATCATCAAATCTTAATAAGCAGGGCAAAAATATGCTGTTACTTTACTCTGCGATAGGCGGCTGGCTGGCTGCTCTGTTTGGCGGGGGATATATGATACTTGCTTTGGGGTTTGAGCAATCATTTCTGCTGATACTGATATTTAGATTTATTGTGTTTTGTCGATGGGCTGATTTGAGAAAAAAGAATGTTTTGTATCGGTAGGTTCTATTCTTGATTACAGTTTGCCACAGAAATTCCCGCCAAAAAACCTGTTGAAAAAGCTGCCTGCAAATTAAACCCGCCCGTTGGTGCATCGATGTCTATTACCTCTCCGCAAAAATACAAACCTTTGACGAGTTTTGACTGCATAGTGTTTTGATAAATCTCGTCGACACAAACCCCGCCTCTTGTAACAATTGCTTCCTTTATATTTTTAACCCCGCTAACCTTAAATTTCAAAGAAAACAAAGACGACAAAATTTTCTCTCTTTCATCTTTTGTTATCTGGGAACATGGTTTTGTCATCTGCAGATTTGCGATATTTATGAAGGGTTTTATCAAGCCAAGAGGCAGAAGCTCTTTCAACATTTCTTTGAGCTGATATTTGCCAAATTTTTCAAGCTCCCGTAAGAGTCTTTGCTCTAACTGGGGTCGGGTTAAAGCGGGCTTGAGATTTATTGACAGCTGCATATCCCTGCCGGCATTTTCTCCAACTAAAGCACTTATCGTCAGAATTGTTGGACCGGTTGCCCCATCAATAGAAAACTCCATATCGCCAAATTCCTTAGCCAAAATTTCTTTTTGGACATATAAGGAAACCTCGATATTTTTTAGTTTCAACCCATTTAGAGTTTTGAGATGTTTGCTGTCT
The DNA here is from genome assembly GCA_031283745.1 of Candidatus Ectomicrobium neotermitis. Lineage (GTDB taxonomy): Bacteria > Elusimicrobiota > Endomicrobiia > Endomicrobiales > Endomicrobiaceae > Ectomicrobium > Ectomicrobium neotermitis. Next base: position 7,285 of record JAITBH010000023.1, read on the forward strand.
AAAATTATTGGAACGAGTGCAGGGGTAGGAGGCTTGATAGTATGACCAAACGATTGGGCAAAAATATAACCGTCTCCTGTCGAGCCGGTGTTTGGGTAAGAGATACCGCCAGTCGCTATTATTATGTTCTTTGCTGACATTTCTTTTTGACGATCATCAAAAACTCTAAAGAGATCATTAGTTTTTGTGATTGAGGCCACATTAAAAGATGAGATGATTTTTGAGAATTTTTTGGTTTGTTTTATTAAGGCGTTGACAATATCAGTGGCTTTTGAGCTGGCAGGAAAATAACGTCCTCCTCTTTCAAGAATACAGGGGACATTAAGATTTTCAAAAAACGAAATTAGGTCAGAATTTGAAAACGAAAAAAGGCTCTTGTAGAGAAATTCCCCATTTCTAAAAACTTTTACGAACTCTTTAATGTCAGCGGAATTTGTGAAATTACACTTACCTTTGCCTGTGATGGAAAGTTTTATGCACGGATGAGACTTTTTTTCTAAGACAATGGTTTTTAGCCCGCCCTCTCCTGCTTTTATGGCGGCAATCATGCCGGCGGGACCTCCGCCAATTATCAAGACATCATAGGGATTTTGATTGTTCACTGTGAATTTTTTTTAACAGCAACTCTATTTTTTGCACTAAACTTTTTATGTCATTTGTATCGTTTATGAATATTATGTCTGCGGCTTGGGCAGTTTTTAGAAGCTGTTGACCTGCACCAGAACTTTGAGATTCCCTTTTTTCAAATTCAATAAACTTCTCAAGTGTTTCCGGATCCCCAGCTCTTTTTCTCTTTAACATTCGTTCAAAACGAACATTTTGCGGAGCATCTATATTTACAAGAACAAACTTTTTGTTTTTTCTTAATTCATTAACTTCATCTAAATGGCGAATTGATGTTATGCAATAGTTTTTTTTCTCATCTATTTCTTTCATAACCATTTTTGCAAGAACACCATTTCCATTTTCCTCGCGCATTTTGGTTCCAAAAACAATTAAATTTTCCCGCGTAGGCTCCACCCCTTCATTTTTCATTGCTTCCCTTATAATGTCAGACAAAGAAAAATGAAAAAAATTATTTTTCGTAACGATATACTCCGCTATCGTATCTTTGCCAGCACAAAAAGACCCCGTCAATCCTATTATCATTCCTGCCTCCTTTTGATGAAATTCGATTATACAAAATAGAATTTCTGCCTCTTTTCCGTCGATAAATAGAAAACTTATCCACAAGAATTGTTGTAATTGTAATAAATGGAGGGGTTGACCCCCCTATCTTAAAATGGTTTAATCCGTTCAAGCAGGCAAAGAAGTTTTATGCACTGCTTAAACAGCAATCACAGCCGACTGTGCTGGATTAGCTACACAAGGAGTTGTTAATGGCTCAGGGTAAAGTAAAGTGGTTCAATGATCAGAAAGGGTATGGTTTTATTTCCAACGATGACGGTTCCGGAGATGTGTTTGCACATTATTCGGCAATTCAGATCGAAGGCTATAAATCATTGGCCGAAGGCGACGCAGTTGAATTTGAAGTCGTCAATTCTGACAAAGGACCCAAGGCTGCTAACATAAGAAAAATATAATTTTCTTATGACAGTAGTTGAGAGCCCCGGGGGTTTATAAACCTCTGGGGCTTTTCTATTTTAAAGGTTATGGTGTGCCAACCTAATAAGAGCAAACAAATACCCATCAACTCCAAATCCTGCAATTTGCCCCATACACACCTCAGAAATATACGAATGTTTTCTAAAATCTTCTCTGGCATAAATGTTTGAAATATGAACTTCTATAACAGGCAGCTTAATAGCGGCAATGGCATCTCTTATTGCTATTGATGTGTGCGAGTAACCAGCGGGATTTATGATAATTCCATCAAATGTCTCTTGAGCTTTTTGAATTTCGGTTATTATTTCACCTTCTGAGTTTGATTGGAAAAAACTAACCTCTACCCTTACTTTTTGGGAGAGGTTTTTTATTTTTGCCTCAATAGCTTTAAGAGTTATGTCTCCATAAATGTCTGGTTCTCTTTTCCCGAGCATATTTAAGTTTGGTCCGTTGATGATCAAGATTTTTTTCATTGTGCTTTTTCTCCTTTTAGAAACTTTTTTAATTCAAACAATGCTGTTTTGTCGTCTATGTTATACCCGCAAATGGGGTTTCCAATATCTTTTAATAAAACGAAACTAAGCTTTCTGGAAAATGATTTTTTGTCTTGTTTCATAAGAGAAACTAAATTCTCTGCATCAAATTTCCCCAAATTAAAATTTAATCCTGCCGCAAAAAGCATATCTCTAACTTCCCCCCAAACCATATTATCAGCAAGCCCGACAGAAACAGAAACTTGGGCTGCAAAAAGCATTCCAATTGCGACGGCTTCTCCGTGCAAGAAAGTTTTATATTTTGTCTGCGTTTCGATAGCGTGAGCTAAAGTATGTCCAAAATTTAAAACCTCTCTTATCCCCAAAACATCCCGCTCGTCTTTTTTTACGACTTGAGCTTTATATGAGCAGCACTTATAAATGATGTAGTTGAAATCTTTGTCTGTAAAAATTTTCTTTTGGAATTTTCTTAATAGCCAATCAAAAAAGTTCTTGTCAAAAGTAAAAGCATATTTAACTACCTCAGCAAAGCCATTGTCTATCTGTCTTTGAGGCAAAGTTTTTAGATAAGAAGAATTTATCCAAACCAAGTCGGGTTGTTTGAAAGTCCCTGCTATGTTTTTTGCTTTGCTTGTCGTTATTGCAGTTTTGCCTCCGACAGACGAGTCTGTCATTGCAAGCAGTGTCGTTGGAACTTGAATAAGCTTAATGCCCCGCATATAAGTTGATGAAAAAAATCCTGCCAAATCTCCTATCACCCCGCCCCCAAAAGCTATCGCACAAGATTTTCTGTCTATCCCTTCCTCTATTGCCTCATCGTAAAGACGAGCAAGGTTCTTTATGCTTTTAGAATCTTCTCCTGATTTTATTATCGTTGTTTTGACCTTGAGGTTTGTGGATTTTAAGAGAGATAAAAAAGTTTTTAGGTGGAATTTTGCGGCATTCTCGTCGGCAATGATAAACAAGTTGCTGATTTTTTTTATTCTTTCTAATTCAGAAAGGAAATGTTTTGTGTCGGTTGAAATTACTATTTTGCAGGGGTTTGCCAAATCAAGTTTTATCGTTTTCATAAAAATCCTCTTTTTTACCAATCAGTTTTTTTGCCGTATTGATTGACGGGAACGGCATCCCCGAAGGTTATGTTTTTAGGAATTTCAGGGGTACAAAGAGTGGCATTTAAGTGTTTATAAATTTCTTTTTCTACGTCCTCTTTTTTTATTCCGCTCTTTAATACGACGAATGCTTTAAGCCTATCTTCTCTGAGCCGAACCGATACATCTTTAACATATTCAAGTTGCTTTAAGATATTCTCAACTTTGCTTGGGTAAACATTTATTCCCGCAACCTGCACAGCACCGTCTTTTCTGCCCTTGATATAAAATTTTCCAGCCCCTGCGTTTTGCATAATATCGGGAAAATCTATTTCTAAAGATGTTTTCCTCCGAGATATTTTTTCAATATTTCCATTTTCATATTCAGCCTTCCAAAAGGGAAACAGAGAAAAAGGCTCTCCGCTCTTTTTTCTAAAAGCAATCGCTCCAGATTCTGATGAGCCGTAAACCTCAACAATACTTTTTGCCCCTCTTTTAATCATATCGTCTATCAGCATATCTGGACAGGGTGCGGTGGAGGTTAAGATTGAAATACCCTTTTCAAACTTAAAATCCAACTTTCTTAAATAATCTAAAAACAATGGAAAAGCTATCAAAAGATCTCCCTGCCTTAAAATTTCATTCCACTTAAAATTTGGCAAAGGTGGATAACTTTCGACGGGAACATTCAGATATTTAGGCATTTGCAAACCGAAAATAAATCCATAGGAGTGATGAGTGGGAGCAACGGACACTATCCTTTTGATGTCTGCAAACAATTTTGAAACTCCAATAACCTCCTCTTTAATCATGCTGCTTATATGAGTGCAGGTTTTCTTTTTTCCAGAACTGCCCGATGTTAAGAATGTTATGGAGTTATTTTCCGCAAAAGCTCTAAAACAATCAGCGGAGAGTTTTGTCGACGAGAGTTTTGTTTTTGCTCCAAACATATTTTCTAAACCCTCAAAAATATGCACCCTGTCTGCCTCGCTTATGTCTTTTAACAACTCTTCTATGGACTGGGTGCTTTCAAAAATTCTCATCACTTTAATTTTGTTTGCGGCTAAGTAGGTTTTGATGAAGTCGACAATAATTTTTTTGATGTCTTGCGGCTCTAAGAGGGCTTTGAGTTTATAAGCAAAATCAAAAGCCTCAAGAGAAGGGTTTAAGTTGTCAATTTTGTCGTGTTGGAGTGCTAATTTTTCTTGCCTGTCTGATGAAGGGGCAAATGTCAGAAGGAAGAAAGCGGCACAGTTTTTTTTGAAAGTTTGCTCCTCAAAAGCTTTTGATGTTACCGTAAAAACCTCATCTACTGCTCCAACTAAAACCGACTTAGCTCTTTTTGACAGTAGCCAGCTTTGAGCGGTTATTAAGGCACTTGCAAAAGAGGTTGCCCCTTGACTGATAGTAAGGCATGGTCCGCGTAAATTTAACAAAGAGGTTATTGTCAGACCAATAGAGTTGTGGACTGATGCTGAAAAAGACAGAGGCGATGACAAAATCTCCCCAACGTCAATTATGCTGTCCATAAAGTTGCAAGTCTGCTTTATAGGCCCCCTGCCCGTAGCTATTATTAAGCCGATGTCGTCTTTTTCTTTTGCAAAATCAATGTTTTCTTTCTTAAAAATTTCAGCTGCACAAAGCAGAGAGAGTTTTGACAACTCGTCTATGCGGCGCAGTTTTTTTATGTCAAAAAATTCTGATAAGCCCTGCGAGTTTGAGGAAAAAGAGGAGCTTTTTATGGAGAGTTCATTCATAGTTTTTTCCTCCTAAAATCAGAACGGAATTGCACCCTCCAAAAGATAAAGATGTTGAAACGGCAGCTTTTGTAGGGTCGATATTGATGTTTTGCGTCGTAGGGACAAGGTCAAGGTTGTCGTCGATGGTTTTGAAGTTTTTGGTTTTTGGAACTTTAGCGGTGTTTAAGGCTATAAGCGACAAACATGCCTCTATTGCTCCCGCTGCCCCGAGTGCATGACCCGTCAGCCCTTTGGTTGCGTTTACCGGAATACCTTTTAAGAGCGAGTTGAAAACTTTTGCCTCAACTGCATCATTGTCTATGGATGCGGTGCCGTGAGCATTGATGAAAGAAATTTTGTCGGGGCTGATGGCTGCTTGCGGCAGAGCAAAGTTTAAGGCTTTAGTTAATCCTCTTCCCTGCGGATGAGGGCTTGTTATGTGATAGCCGTCGCATGCCGTTCCATATCCCAAAACTGTTCCAGCTTTTTTAATTCCGCCTCGGGCGTTTTCTGATTCCAAAATAAAAACCCCTGCCCCTTCGCCCAAGTTTATACCGTTGCGGTTCTTGTCGAAAGGTCTGCAGGGTTTTTTTGAGGCTATCATGAGTTTTATAAAGCCAGTAAAGGGGATTAAATTAAGTTCGTCGGCGGCCCCGGCTATCGCTATATCGCACAAATCGTTTTTTATCCACTCGGCAGCGGTTCCTAAAGCGTCAGTTCCAGACGCACAGGCGGTAACTATAGTTTGAGCAATCCCGTCGAGAGATAAAAAATTCAAAATTTCTTGAGCGGGGGAATATGCGAGATATTTTTTGAGCGGGTCTAAGGATACATTGTTGTCTTTACGCCAACTCTTGTAGAAATCAAAACAGTTAAAAGAAACATCTACGGAGGTTCCTATGCAAACCCCAACCCTAAACTTTTTCAACTCTTTTTCATCTAACCCCGCGGCTTTAAGTGCCTCATCGAGTGCTTTCCTTAAAAACAAAAAGCTGTAGCTTTCATCTGCTTTCTTTTGCCTCAAAATGTCTTTAGAAACCTCAAAAGCGGGATACTCTGATGTATAAGAGCTGTCAAATCTATCGGTTATAAAAGACGGCTCAACATTTTGCTCATATAAATTTTTGGTGATTTGGTTTACATTGTCTCCTAAAGAACACAAGCACCCAAAACCTGAAATAATCGTTTTCATCTCAGCCCCTATTTAATGGTTTTTAAGCCCGCCCCGCACTTTGTTTTTGCCTAAGCCCTGTCATTTTTTACGGCTTCATCTATAGATGACTTGAATATTTCAAGCCCTCTGTCTATTTGAGCCTCTGTTATAACGAGCGGAAAAAGTATTCTGATGACATTTCCATAAGACCCAGCCACCTCAATAATCAGCCCTTTTTTCATCGCATTGTTTATTATTTCTTTAACCAAGAGGGGGTTTGGGCTTTTGTCCTTTTTTATAAATTCTATGCCCATCATACAGCCTATCCCTCTTATGTCCCCTATCTGATAGATGGTTTTTTGCCATTCTTTAATGATCGAGAAAACCTTTTCGGAATTTCTTTTAGCTTTAACGGGTATATTTTGGCTTTCTAAAGTTTCAATTACTTTAAGTGCAGCAGCGCATGCCAAAGCATTTCCGCCGAAAGTTCCACCAATTGTCCCTTTGACCACATTTGAAAAAATCGTCTCGCCTGCCGTCACGGCTCCTAAAGGTATGCCCCCTGCTATAGATTTTGCCATCGTTACAATGTCAGGCGGACAGCCCCACTCTTGCCAATAATTTGAAACAAACATCTTGCCCGACCTTCCAAAACCACTCTGCACCTCATCAGCTATGAATAAAATCCCATTGACATCGCAAATTCTTCTGACAGCTTTGACCCACTCCTTTGGTGCGGGGATAAAACCTCCCTCCCCTTGCACCGGCTCAGCCACAATTGCAGCCACATCTGTTGGCAAAGACGCTTCCTCAAAAAGGGCTTTTAGCCTGTCTATATAATAGTTGATAGCCTCTTCTTGGCTAAACCCTTTAGGCGCCCTATACATATAAGGATAATCAGCCCTATAAATCCCGTCAGGCATAGGTCCCAAACCGTGATAATAAGCTTTTTTTGCTGTCATCGTAGCTGCTAAAAGCGTCCTCCCATGAAAAGCTCCTGAAAAAACGATGATATTGGGTCTGCCTGTAGCCCCTCGTGCTATTTTTACGGCATTTTCTATGGCTTCTGCCCCTGAATTAACAAACATCGTTCTCCGTTTTTGCTCTTTAGTGGGGACAATTTTGTTCAACTTTTCCGCTAAAGCAATATAGCCCTCATGGGTTACTATATTGGGCATAGCATGAAAATAATCTTGGGCTTGAGCACAGACTGCCTTTACTACCTCAGGGTTTGAATAGCCTATATTTAATACTCCAACCCCTGCTACCCAATCTAAGAAAATATTCCCATCAACATCCTCAAAAATCGCACCCTCGCCTCTTTTTATCACGCAGGGATAAATGCAGGCTATAGCATCAGGAATAGCATCTAAACGCCGCTCAATTATCGCTTTAGCTTTCGGACCGGGCAAATCTGTTTTAATGCTGGGCAATTCATCTTTCAACATAGAACTTCTCCTTTTTTTACAGAGCTTCTGTATATTTCTCTTACTATCCATTGCCTCCACAAATAAAAAGAAGGCTATCCCGTATGCGAGATGCCTTCTAAAGCCAATATATGTGAGTTTGGCGGGGCAAATGTTGATAAAAAAGTCTTTGCAGCGGAGGTTTTAAGCGGGGGGATTTGACCGAGAACGGCATTTTTGATGCCGTTCTCGGTTAGAAGATCCAACTTTACGCTGTTTGCAACTATTACAAATGAAACTTTGCTTCCAAACACTGCTCTCTTCCCCAACTGTTTGACGGCTCCTTTGCCAATCAACAAGTTTGCGGGAAGATTAAAAGAAAACTGCATTGCTTTTTTGCTCCTTTCAACCAGCCTCTTTTACTACTTAATGAACACAATCGGCTTAATTAAGTCAGCAGGCTTTTTGCACATAAGCAAGAAAGCATCCTCAATTTTTTCAAAGCCTTCGAAACGATGGGTTATCAACTTAGAAGGGTCAACTCTCTTATGTCTGATAACATTTAACAGTTTCTCTATTCTCAATGCACCGCCCGGACAGAAACCGCCGCGAATGGAAATGTTGCCCATCCCAAGTCCCCAAAGACCTGCTGGAATAGTGAAAACATCCTTTTCATCAAAGAAGTTGACATTTGAAACCACGCCGCGAGGTTTGACCATTTGCAGTGACTGCACCAAAGAATCCTGCCCGCCTCCAGCTATTATCACCCTGTCGGCTTTGCCTTTGAGCAAATCTTCTACCTGCTCTACAATGTCTCCGTTTTTGTAGTTTATGATGTCAGTTGCACCAAACTCTTTTGCAACACTTATGCAGTTTGGTCTTGTTCCAGTAGCGATGATCCTGCCGGCGCCCTTTAACTTTGCACCCGCAACAACCATCAAGCCGACCGGCCCTATTCCTAAAACCACAACATTGTCGCCAAAGCCTATATCGGCAAGTTCAACACCATGAAAACCTGTCGACATCATATCCACAGTCATAAGAGCTGCTTCTGGAGATACATCAGAAGGCAGCAAAACAAGATTGGCATCAGCCTGATTTACATGGAAAACTTCTCCCCAAACACCATCTTTTGCTGCCAAAAACTTAAAGCTGCCAAAGAAAGTCCCATTGTCGTGGGCATTCTCCCAGCCTGTTCCCTGAACATCCTTTTCTAAGAAATCAGGCGTGCAGCAAGGAACAACAACTTTGTCTCCTACTTTGAACTTTTTAACCAAAGAGCCGACTTCCACCACCTCTCCGATAGCCTCATGACCCAAAATCAAGTTTTTCTTGTCTCCCAAACCTCCATGCAAAGCATGAACATCAGAAGAACATGGTGCAATAGCGATAGGCTTAACAATAGCATCAAGATGTCCTGGAGACGGCCTTTCGACATCAAGCCAACCTGCTTGTTCAACCTTAATCATTCCGTAACCTTTCATAACACAACCTCCCTTTTTTTTATACCTGCAAACGGCATTGTATACAATTAGCGATATTTTTTGGGCTTTCTATCACTCAAAAAGCGGGTTTTCAGACAAAAAAGTTTCACTTAGGCTCGATAATATCAAAACCAGTATATTTCCTTAGAACCTCTGGTATCACAACTGAGCCGTCTTTTTGCTGATAATTCTCCAAGATGGCGACCAAAGTCCTTCCCACCGCTACTCCCGAGCCATTAAGCGTGTGGGCAAAAGCTCTTTTATTGCCGCTTCTTTTCATTTTTATATTCATTCTCCTTGATTGGAAATCCTTGAAGTTTGAGCAAGACGAAATTTCTCTATAAACCCCTTCGCCTGATAGCCAAACCTCCAAGTCATATGTCTTTGCCGAGCTAAAACCAGTGTCCCCTGAACATAGAAGGGATACCCGATAAGGCAGATTTAGCAATTCCAAAACTGCGGAAGCGTCTATTACGAGAGATTCCAGCTCTGCGTCCGAGTGATCAGGGCTGACAAATTTGACCAATTCGACCTTATCAAACTGATGATTTCTTATAAGCCCCTTAGTATCTTTGCCGTAGGCACCCGACTCCCTTCTAAAGCAGGCAGAATAGGAGACAAACTTCTGCGGCAGGGTTTTTTCCTCAAGAACATCGTCTCTATAAAGGTTAGTAACAGGCACCTCCGCTGTGGGGATCAAGTAGAGGTTGTCTAACTCGCACTTGAAAGCGTCCGTTGCAAACTTAGGCAGCTGGCCCGTTCCTCTCATGGACAACCCATTGACCAAGTATGGAGTTGAAACCTCCCGATAGCCTTTAGCTTTGTGGGTATCCAAAAAGAAACTGATGATGGCACGTTCTAAAACGCAGCCCTCATCCTTAAAAATGCAAAATCTGGAGCCTGAAATTTTGGCCGCCGCCGCAAAATCAAGAATTCCCAGCTTTTCGCCTATTTCCCAGTGCCGTTTTGGCTCAAAATCAAGCTCTATGGGATTTCCGACAGTGCGAACTATCTTATTGTCCTTTGTATCCTTGCCCAAAGGCACTGCCTCATCAAGCATATTGGGGATATAAAGCAAGATGTCCTCAATTTTTTTCTCTATTTCGACAATATTTTTCTCTTTTTTGTGAATACTTTCCCGCATCTCGTTTATCTCGGATACCAGCCCTGCGGAGGGTTCTTTTCCAGATATTTTCATTTTGCCTATTCGGTCAGATTCCTTGTTTCTTATCAGCCTCATCTGCTCAGTTTCCTCAATGAGTATCTTTCTCTCATCATCTAATTCAAGCAGAGGGGTCAAGTCCATCTGCTGTCCCCTTTTTTCGAGAGCTTTAATCACCTCATTGGGATTTTTTCTAATCAATTTGATGTCTATCATTGTTTTTTCTCCTAATTTTATGAGTGCAAAAATATGGTTTTGCACTGTTTTTGTTGTGTATTTTGCCTCTTTGGTAATGGAGGGGGGTTTTTGGTATACTTG
>JAITBH010000051.1 GCA_031283745.1 Candidatus Ectomicrobium neotermitis
ATATGTCTTTGTTAGTTGATGCTGTTGACTTTCTTGTTTATCAGAAACCCCTACCGCCCCACTACAAAAATCATAAATTAAAAGGCTTTTATTCTGGTTGCTGGGAATGCCACATAACACCCGACTGGATTTTAATCTACAGAATCAACCACGACACTCTTGACTTACTCCGAACAGGCACCCACGCCGACCTGTTTTGATTGTCAAAAGCTTATCTGAGTAACCTCATTGTTGAGTGTCCCCCAATTGCCCTAATCGTGGGTTTTTACCAACTCCGCACCATTCCACCGATAAATTCCGTTACCGTTTGCCCCTGCAAAAAACGACCCCGTTGATGTTTTCCAAAAGCGATTATTTGTTTGCCAGTCAAGTTTGTCGCCTGCCACCTTCCTATCGGCGGGTTCACTAACCTGCCAAGAGACAGGCAGGCATGCCACTAATCACTTGCCGTTTTTGTCGCCTGCCCGCCTTCCGTTTGGCGGGTTCCCTTTCGTTCCCTGATCCCTCAGGTGGAACGCCTGCAAAGCCGTTAAACTGTCGTAAGGTTAGCGGCTTTTGCGAGCAGTTTTTTCCACTGGCCGTTTTCAAACAAAACAACAAGTTTTAGGTCAGAGCCTGTCCCGCTTTTTTCAATAATTTTTCCCTTGCCAAAAAGTTGATGGGACACCCAAACTCCTATCTGGTATGGCGAATCATCTTTTGCAGGGCTTGGCAAAGCAAAATGCGACATCTCGTTTTCCGACTTATATTTAACCTGCACACCCCTGAGCGGGAAGCGGTTTGTAGTCGGAAAAAACTCGTCCTTAAACCCTGCCTCGTGTATAAATCTTGAAGCCATTCTCATCATTCTTTTTCCATACAAAGTTCTCTCTCTGGCCCAGCAAAGGTAAAGATGTTTTTGTGCACGGGTCATCCCCACATACATAAGCCGTCTTTCCTCCTCCAACTCTTTAATGTCAAAAGCGGCCTCCCCAATCGGAAAAAGTTGCTCCTCAAGCCCGCATATAAAAACCCTCTCAAACTCCAAGCCCTTTGCAAGATGGAGGGTCGTCAAAACAACTTTGTTTTTGGACTCTTTATCATCTGCCCCCTCAAGGTCCTCCCCGTCGCTCACCAAAGCACTCTGCGTCAAATATCCCAAAAGAGAAGTGTCGGGGGAACGTCTTTGAAAGTCCTCGATAGCTGAAATAAGTTCTTGAATGTTTTCTATTTTTGCCCTTGCCTCTGATGTGTCCTCAAGCTCAAGCTCGCTCAAATATCCACTCAAAACTATTGCTTTTTGTGCTATCGACTTAACATCTTCAGTCTCTTTTTGAACTATCAACTTCTCAATCAGCTCAGCAAAAGCCTTTATCGCTCTTTGAGCTTTCGGTGTTATCCCCAGCCCCTCCATAAAAGAAAAAATTCTCCATATCGAAGTATTTTGTCTTGCCGCCTCTGCCTCAAGTGCCGCCATAGTTGTTTTCCCGATACCCCGATGAGGAACATTTATTATTCGTTTTAAGCTGATATTGTCGTTGGGGTTACTGATGAGTTTTAGGTAAGCCATAATGTTTTTAATTTCTGCCCGCTCATAAAATTTCAAAGTCCCAAAGATGAGATACGGAATCCCGCTCCGCCTAAAAGCGTCCTCAAAAACTCTCGACTGAGCATTTGTCCGATAAAAAACAGCAAACCCGCTATAGTCTTTTGTCGAGGCGGCATTTATCGAAATCATCTCAGCAACCTTGTTAGCCTCATCATTTTCATCGAATGCCTTTATCACATCAAGCGACCCATCGTCAGGGTTATCAGTCCACAATTTTTTCTCCACTCTTTGCACATTATTTTTCACCACTTTCCACGCAGTCGAAAGTATCTGCGGGGTTGAGCGATAATTTTGCTCTAGCTTGATAGATTTTGCATTGGGGTAATCCTGCTTAAATTCCAAAATGTTTGAAATGTCAGCACCCCTCCAAGAATACACGGATTGATCATCATCTCCGACGACACAGATATTGGTGTGCTTTTGCGCCAACAGTTTTGCGAGCATATATTGTGCGGGATTTGTGTCTTGATATTCGTCGATAAGAATATACCGAAACCTCTCCCGATATTTTTCAAGCGTTTGCTGATGATTTTGAAAAGCCAAAACGGTTTTCATAATCAGGTCTCCAAAGTCTAAAGCATTGGCTGCCTCAAGCTTGCTTTGATAGAGGCTGTAAACATTAAAAAGTACATCGTCCATCTGCTCCGACGGTAGCAGCAAACTGTCTTTTGCCCTGCTGATTTTGTCTACAAGTGTGGTTGGCTTAAACTTTTTGTCGTCGATGTTTAATTCATTGATGCAGGCTTTGACGAGATTTTTCTGATCCCCGTAACCGTAGATAGTAAAGTCGGGATTTAAGCCAATATCTTTTGCCTCCGCCCGCAAAAGTCTGCAGCCAAAAGAGTGGAATGTAGAAATAAAAACGCCCCTGCCCACAGACGGCGCAAGGGTTTCTATCCTGTTTTTCATTTCATTGGCGGCTTTGTTGGTAAAAGTTACTCCTAAAATTGAACTTGGAGGGACAGATTTTTCAAGCAGGTAAGCGATTCGGTAGGTTAAAACTCTGGTTTTTCCGGTGCCGGCGCCCGCAAAAATTATCAACGGGCCGTCGGTATGCATAACTGCTTCTTTTTGAGCGGGATTTAATGTTTCGAATGTTTTTGTCATAGCGTCGATTATAGCAAAAACAGCCTCAGCCCCTGTTTGGTATAATCAGCTCATCAAATCACAAAGGAGGAAGTTTATGAGAGTAGCTGTTATCGGGTCGGGCATCATCGTCGACAAGTTTATCGAGGCGTTAAAGATGACAAAAGGAGCAAGCTTGGAGGCGGTTTTTTCAAGAACAGACGAGCGGGCATCGGCATTTGCCACCAAGCACAGTGCAAAAAAGTTCTATTCCGATATGGACACAATGCTCCAAGATCCAGACATCGATACTATTTATATAGCCTCGCCAAACAGTCTGCATTTTGAACATTCAAAAAAAGCTTTGCAGGCAGGCAAAAATGTCATCAATGAAAAACCTTTCACCTCAACCCTTCAGGAAACCAAAGAACTTTTCGATCTCGCCAAAACCCAAAATCGTTTTATCTTTGAAGCCATCACAACGATACACTTGCCAAACTATCAGATCATCAAAGACAACCTCTCGCGTTGCGGCAATATCAAAATCCTGACATTAAATTTTTCCCAATTTTCAAAACGTTATCTCACCTATATGGCGGGTCAGCAGACAAACATTTTTGATCCAAAATTTTCAGGCGGATCGCTTTACGACATCAATGTCTATAACATTCATTTTGTCGTCGGGCTGCTGGGCAAGCCCAAGTCGTATAAATATTATCCAAACATCGGCACGACTGGGGTTGATACCAGTGGAGTTTTGATTATGGTTTATGACAATTTCGTCGCAAATTTGATCGCAGCAAAAGATTCCGAATCGGGCTATATGTTTTATGTTCAAGGCGACAAAGGCACGATAAGGGTTAGCGAGTCCTCAAGCGGGGTTTGCAAAAATGTCGGTCTGTTTTTGCAGGGCGATAGCCAGCCCGACGGCATTGCAAAGTTTGCAGGTTTTTCTATAGAGGACGCTTTTAGACCCATCGGCATAGAGCAAAAGCAGCATATGTCTTATGAGGTCGAAGCTTTTGCCGGCATAATTAAAAATAATGATTTTGCAGCTTATGAAAAGTTGAAAAAGCAAACCCTTGATGTTATGGAAATTCTTTACAACTGCCGCATAGACGCAGGCATAAAATTTAGCTCAGACGATCTTTCCAAAGGAGGAAGTTTATGAGAGTAGCTACAATAGGAACAGGAATTACGAATAGGTTCATAGAAGCGTTGAAAATGACCAAAGGTGCATCATTGGAGGCGGTTTTTTCAAGAACACCTGAGCGAGCAAAAACATTTGCCGCAAAACAAGGTGTAAAAAAGTTCTATTCCGATATAGACAAAATGCTCCAAGATCCAGACATCGATACTATTTATATAGCTTCGCCAAACAGCCTGCATTTTGAACATTCAAAAAAAGCCTTGCAGGCGGGCAAAAATGTCATCAATGAAAAACCTTTCACCTCAACCTTGCAGGAAACCAAAAAACTTTTCGATCTTGCCCAAACCCAAAATCGTTTTATCTTTGAGGCCATCACAACGATACACTTGCCAAACTATCAGATCATCAAAGACAACCTTCCCCGCTGCGGCAATATTAAGATGCTGACTTTAAACTTTTCTCAATTGCCACTCCGTTATTTTACCTATATGGCGGGCAAACAAGTGAATGTTTTTGACCCCGCTTTCTCAGGAGGTGCTCTTTATGACATCAATGTCTACAATATACATTTTACGCTTGGCTTGTTCGGCAGACCGAAGGCTTATAAGTATTATCCAAATATAGGTAAAACGGGCATTGATACCAGCGGGATTTTGATCTTTGTTTACGATGGTTTTATAGCGAACTTAATTGCAACAAAAGATTCCGTGTCGGATTATGTGTTCTATGTTCAAGGAGATAAAGGGGTTATAAAGATAAGTGGATCCTCGCTCGGAGGTTGCAAAAATGTTGATTTATTTTTGTATGAGGGAGCTAACCATCCTGGCGGAGTCGTTAAGCTTGACGGTTTTTCTATGGATGAGAAGTATACTTCCATCGGCATAGAGCAAAAGCAGCATATGTCTTATGAGGTCGAAGCTTTTGCCGGCATAATTAAAAATAATGATTTTGCCGCTTATGAAAAGTTGAAAAAGCAAACCCTTGATGTTATGGAAATTCTTTACAACTGCCGCATAGACGCAGGCATAAAATTTAGCTCAGACGAACTTTCCAAATGAAGTCTGCTTCCTACCAACTACTGAAAAAATCCTCCCAAACAAAAGCCCGCTTAGGAAAACTTTGGACCCCCCACGGCGAAATTGACACCCCCGTTTTTATGCCCGTCGGCACGCAAGGGACAGTCAAAGGGGTTGATATTCCGTCGCTGATCTCGTCGGGCGCTTCGATAATTCTTGCCAACTCATATCATCTATACCTGCGGCCCGGCACAGAAATAATCAAAGCCGCTGGGGGGATTGCTGAGTTCAACTCTTGGCGTAGGCCAATGCTGACCGACTCGGGCGGCTTTCAGATATTTTCATTAAACAAGATGAGAAAAATTAAAGATGACGGGGTTCAATTTCAGTCGCATATAGACGGCTCAACTCACTTTTTATCCCCGCAAAAATCGATAAAGATTCAAAAGGACATCGGCGCCGATATTATTATGTGCTTTGACGAATGCGCCCCCTACCCGGCGGATTTGGCTTATGTCAAAAAAGCCATGACATTGAGCTTAGACTGGGCAAAACTTTGCAAGGAAGAATTTGACAAAGACGATGACCCGCTTAAACAGGCGCTGTTTGGGATAATTCAAGGCGGAGTTTATGACGATTTGAGGAAGTTCAGTGCACAAAAAATGATCGAGCTGGACTTTAACGGTTATGCCATCGGAGGGCTTTCTGTGGGAGA
>JAITBH010000087.1 GCA_031283745.1 Candidatus Ectomicrobium neotermitis
TTTGAGTTGATAAAAAACATTTCGCAACCAAAATATCTTTTTGCAAGTTCTGCAAAAGCGGGGTTAAGCGATGGCACGACGCTTGCTGCTGCACAAAATTTGACTGCCCCCGCGTCCAACCCTGAGTAATGAAACATATCCAAAAGCGTTATCCCGTATTCATCTGTAGTTTTATGCAACAAAGATGAAATTCTCCAGACTTTTCTTGCGGACTTTTGGTTTACATCGTTATCAAAAAGCCCGACTGTAATGTTTGTATTTCCAATATCAAAAACCAATAACATTTTTATTTTCTCCTCTGATTAAAAATTGAATTTCCCGTCGAATCTGTAGCACAAATTAAGGGCATATCCTCAACGCTAAGCTCATAAACTGCCTCAGCCCCAAGCTCCTCAAAAGCAAAAATTTTCATCGCTTTGACTGTCTTTGAAAGCAAGGCGCCAATGCCTCCAGTCGCAACAAAATAAAGGGCTTGATTTTGTGCAATTGCGGCGGTTACTTCATCGCTCCTCTTGCCTTTTCCGATCATAATTTTTAGCCCCTCTTTAAGCAGTCTCGGCGTAAAAATATCCATACGGGCTGATGTCGTTGGTCCGCAGGAACCAATAATTTCATTTGGTTTTGCTGGGGCGGGTCCGCAATAATAAATAGCTGCACCTTTAATTTCAAAAGGGGGCTTTTGTCCGCAATCTAAAAGGTCAGTAATTTTTTTGTGGGCTGCGTCGCGGGCTGTATAAATTGTCCCGCTAAGCAAAATTTTATCCCCCACTTTTACCTGACTTGTATCGTTTACCAAATCATTGACCATAAACTTTTTATCCATTTTATTTCTGCCTTTTTACAAGGGCTGCCAATCTTTCATAATCGGCTGATACCCTTTTTGATAAATCATTTTTTTTATCTCATCGACTGTAGACCCATCGCTTATTTCAAATTGCCCCTTTGTATTGTTTTGTTTTGCATAGCCCCCAACTTGCGTATTTGATGCAGCAGACATTTTCGTCACGCCAAGCGGTATGAGATTTTTTCTCAGCTGATTATTTTCGCGAGTGGAAATTGTTATGCCGATACGATTTATAAAAAGCCTCACGGCACACATTGCTTCAACAAGCATTGCGTCCGAAATGATTGTGTTGGGCTGATAGCCCCCCTCAGCTTCCCGAATCCTTGGAAAAGAAATTCCGACATCGCTTGATGGAAAATTTTGTTGCAGATACTTAGCGTGCAAGCCCGCAAAAAAAACTTCTTTTGAAAAATCCCCCAAACCAAGCAAGGCACCAAGATTTAAGTTTCTATATTTCATTGTGCCTGCCCTCTCCAGAGTTTGGAGCCTAAACTCATAATTAGATTTCGGACCTTTTGTGTGCAGTGTTTTATAAAGAGCCTCGTCATAAGTTTCTTGAAAAATAGTTATTCCATCAGCACCACAGCGAGCCAACTCTTTGTATTCATTTTCTTTTAGCGGATAGACCTCAATGTCTACAGCGTCAAAATGTTTCTTCAAAATTTCTACGCACTTTCCCAAATATTCTATCGGGGTTTTTAGAGGGTTTTCCGACGTTAAAAGCAGAATATGCCTGATGCCAAAACCTGCCACAATTTTTGCATTCTCCTCCACTTCCTCAAAACTCAAAATCTTCCTTTCGATATTGTTTCTGGTAGAAAATCCGCAATAGGCACAATTGTTTATGCAAAAGTTTGAGACATACAAAGGTGCAAACAAAACAATAGATTTTCCGAAATGTTTGATGGAAATACTGCGGGCTTTTGTGGCCATATCCTCAAGAAAAGGCAGGGCTGCTGGAGTTAGTAAAGACAGAAATTGAAGCTCGGATATTTTTGGCAAGGCAAGAATTTTTTTAATTTCATCAGCGTCTACACTTTTAGAAAATGAATCAAAGTCAAAATTATCGTAGCTGCGTTTGATCTCTAAAAAACTCATTTTGATTCCCCGTCTTGCAAAAAATTGGTCAACGGTGATGATGCTCTTGCTGCATGAGAAACATTTCCGAGCTTTGCAAGAAATGCTTTTCGCCCCGCCAAAACACCATCCCGAAATGCCTCAGCCATCAGCACAGGGTTTTGGCTTGAGGAGATTGCGGTATTTATCATCACAGCGGCACAACCCATTTCCATACATTGGCAAGCGTCGGAAGGTTTGCCAATACCTGCATCAACAATAATAGGTGTGTCTATTTCCTCAATTAAAATTTTGATCATTGCCTGCGTCTCCAAACCTCTGTTAGTTCCTATCGGAGAACCTAAAGGCATAATCGCAGCTGCTCCAGCATTTTTCATATCTCTTGCTGACGGCAAATCTGCATTCATATATGTAAACACATCGAAATTTTCTTTAGAAAGAATTTCGCACGCCCTTGCGGTTTCATAATTATCAGGCAGCAAATATTTGTTGTCATTTATAATTTCAATTTTGACTAAGTTTGAGTTGACTGCCTCCCGAGCTAAACGGGCGATTGTGACGGCCTCTTTTGCATTCCTTGCACCTGAGGTGTTGGGCATAATTTTTATGTCTTTTGGTATGTATGAAAGAATGTTTTCTACCGGATTGTTGAAATCAAATCTGCGCACTGCGACGGTTATTACTTGTGCTTGCAATGCAGTCAAAATTTGCGGGATTAAAGAATTGTTTGGAAATTTTCCGCTGCCGACAAAAACTCTATTTGTGAGATCAAGCCCTCCAATTTTTAATCTGTCCATAAAAACTCCTTGTTAATTTTATAGTCCCAGTTGCCCGCAAGCTGCACCAATGTCTGTGCCTTTGGCTTTGCGGACATTTACTATAAAGCCATTCATCTTCAATATGTTTTTGAATCTGTCTACGACGATTTGTGTGGGTGGCAAAAAAGTAGATTTTTCGATGGGGTTAAAAGGTATGAGATTTATCTGTGCCGACGGAGTTAAGAAGCCAAATTTTCTAAGCAGCCTTGCAAGTTTGTGGGCTGTGGCAGAGGAATCGTTGATGTCTTTAATCAAAATGAACTCGATTGTTATGCGGGCATTTGTGTTTTTTAGATAGCTTTTTGCAGCAAGCATAATTTCCGAAATCGAAAAACCCAAGTTGTTTGGTATCAACTTTTTCCTCTGTTTCTCGTCGACAGCGTGCAAAGATATTGCAAGCCGTATTCCTAAATTTTTTTCAAGGACTTTTTTAATTCCACCGACCAAGCCCACTGTCGATAAAGTGATGTGCCTCTTTCCGATATTGAGTTGCTTTTTAGACATAATGGTTGTGAGGGCAGGCAAAACATTTTCCAGATTAAGAAATGGCTCCCCCATCCCCATAAACAAAACACCTGTTATTGTTTCTTTCATGTCATTTTCGACGAGTAAAATTTGTTCGACAATTTCCCCTTTGGTCAAATTTCTAATGAACCTCGTTTTGCCTGAATAACAAAAAGAACAAGCGACAGGGCAGCCCACTTGAGAAGAAATGCAGATGGAATTTGTTTTCTTTGATGGCAGAAAAACTGCAAAAAAACGTCTGTTATCGGATGCCTTAAATGTGTAGCGAACACTCCCATCAATTGCTGATTTTTCTTTCTTTAGAATGGTAAGCGAGTGCAGCAAAAAGTTTGCATCAAGGGTATCCCTCAAGCCTTTTGGCAAGTTTGAACATTCGTCAAAAGTTGTGGCTTTTTTGACATAAATCCATTCCAAAATTTGCTCAATGCGGTAGTCTTGTTTGACGAAATGTTTGAGATTATTTTTGAGCTGGCTGATGGATAAATCCAAAATATACTTTTTCATATGCACTCGCTATAAACCTTATTCCCCTTTTGGCTCATTGTCATTTTGCGTTTCATCCGTTTTCTTGTCGTCAGTTTTGTCGACCTTTTCTTTGACCTTATTAAAAACACCTGTCCCGATATTTATTACAGCTTCCCCAATTCCAAAAATGCCATCTTTAATCGAGTCAATATCTTCTTTGTGAGCTTCCTTCAATTTCTTTGCTTCATTTACTGCACCTTTTACAGCGTTAATCCCATCTGAAATTTCTTTGTGATCTTCCGTAAATTTCTTTACTTCATTTACTACATCTATTGCAGCTTTTGCAGCTTTAATCTCATCTACAACTTCCTTGATTTTTTTCATAATTTTTCTCCTTTTGTTTTGACTGCTGATAAAAAAACGGCTGTGTTTTTAATTAAACGCAGCCGTTTTAATTTTTACTTTGTTAGTGCCGTTAATTTTTAATACTCAGGCATCGGGGGCATTCCTCCGCCCATCGGACCTTTCGGCGTTTTCTCAGGAATGTCAGTTATCAAAGTCTCCGTAGTGAGTATCAAAGCCGCTATCGACGCAGCGTTTTCTAAAGCACTTCTGGTAACTTTAGCGGGATCAACAATGCCTGCTTTAATCAAGTCGACATATTGATTTGTCTCCGCATCATATCCATAAGAAGGCTCTTTAGAATTTTTGATTTTGTCGACGACGACAGATGCCTCAAGCCCAGCGTTTTCGACAATCATTCTTATCGGCCCCTCGAGGGCTTTTGAAACTATCGCAACACCAGTGGCTTCATCTTCATCAACGGTTTTGACATTGTTTGTAACGCTCTGAGCTTTAAGCAAAGCAACGCCTCCACCGACGACAATTCCTTCCTCAAGCCCTGCTCGAGTTGCATTCAAAGCATCTTCAACTTTGAATTTTTTCGTTTTCATTTCAGATTCCGTTGCTGCACCAACATTTATCACAGCAACCCCTCCGACTAATTTTGCAAGTCTCTCTTGAAGTTTTTCTTTATCGTAATCGGATTTTGAATCTTCAATCTGCTTGCGGATCTGGGCAATCCTTGCGTCAATTTCTCTCTTATCTCCCAAACCTGAAACGATTGTTGTGTTTTCTTTATCGACAACAACTCTCTTTGCTTTTCCAAGCATATCGATTGTGGCACTGTCGAATTTCAAACCCTTCTCCTCAGTGATGACCGCTCCACCCGTCAAAACTGCAATGTCCTCAAGCATCTCTTTTCTTCTGTCGCCAAAACCCGGAGCTTTTACTGCAATAACTTTAAGCGTTCCGCGAATTTTGTTTAGCACCAAAGTTGCAAGAGCCTCGCCCTCAATGTCCTCAGCGATGATCATAAAAGGTTTGCCGACTTGGACAATTTTTTCTAGCAAAGGAAGTATCTCCTGCATAGAGCTGAGCTTTTTATCGGTGATGATGATGAGAGGATCTTCAACAACTGCATCCATTCTCTCCGTGTCGGTAACAAAATATGGAGAACAATAGCCTCTATCAAACTGCATACCCTCGACAACCTCAAGAGTGGTGTCGCTAGACTTGCCTTCCTCAACGGTTATGACCCCGTCCTTGCCGACTTTTTCCATTGCATCAGCGATAAGTGCACCGATTTCTTTGTCGCTTGCCGATATTGAAGCAATCTGAACTATTTCCTCTTTCTTGACTTGCTTAGCATTCTTTTTAATTTCGGCAATCACAGCTGCGACAGCTTTTTCAATGCCCTTCTTTATGTGGTTAGCATTTGCGCCCGCTGTGATATTTTTAAGCCCTTCATTGATGATGGATTGAGCAAGCACGGTAGCGGTAGTTGTGCCGTCGCCAGCAATATCATTGGTTTTTGAGGCGACTTCTTTAACCAATTGAGCTCCCATATTTTCAAAAGGATCCTCGAGCTCAATCTCTTTTGCAATTGTTACGCCGTCATTTGTAACAGTCGGCGAGCCGAATTTTTTGTCTAAAACTACATATCTGCCTTTGGGTCCTAATGTGATTTTTACTGCATCGGCAAGTTTATCAACGCCTGCCTTCATAGCCTTGCGTGCTTCATCATTGTAAATCAGTTGTTTAGCCATTTTTTTCTCCTTTTTATGTGAAATTTAGTCAAAAAATTACTCGATAATGCCCAAAATATCATCTTGAGACATTATGAGATGAGCCACTTCGTTTAGCTTAATCTCAGTGCCGGAATACTTACCGTAAAGCACCTTATCCCCTTTTTTCACATCAAGCGGGATAACTTTGCCGTCATCACCAACTTTTCCCTTGCCCACTGCGATAACTTCCCCCTCTTGAGGCTTTTCCTTAGCTGTATCAGGAATTATTATTCCCCCAACTTTGACCTCTTTTACTTCCAACGGCTTGATTAAAACTCTGTCGCCTAACGGTTTAATCATTTTTACGTCCTCCTTTTTTCTTAATTATCTCCAACAATGGAGCTTTTTCATAATTAGCGGTCTCACCCTGCGAGTGCTATTATAGACAAACCCTCTTTTTCTTGTCAAGCACTCTAAGGGGGAGAGTGCTAAGAAAGTGATCAGTGGTTAGTGATTAGTGAACGGCAA
>JAITBH010000099.1 GCA_031283745.1 Candidatus Ectomicrobium neotermitis
CGTTTGCCATAGGTATTGCACGGCTCAAGCGTCACATAAAGATCGGCGGCGGCGGCATTTTTGCCCGCTTGGGCTAAGGCATTTATCTCAGCGTGAGGTCCGCCGAAAAATTCATGATAGCCCTGCCCCACGATTTTATTGTCCTTAACTATCACACAGCCGACTTGGGGGTTTGGATAAACACCGCTACCCCCATTTTGGGCAAGTTTGACGGCAGTTTTCATATACATTTTGCAGGTCTTATTCATGTCAATCTCCCGATTTTTTGCCAACACATAAAAAAAGCCCCCGATATGGTCTATCAGGGGCTACTTTTTTTTGACTATTGATCTTCTCTCATCCGGACTTTAACCGTCGGCATCAGAATTTCACTGATTCAGTCGTTATTTCTAACGAGTCGCAGGCTTTGAGGCTTTTGCCCCATTTACTGCCGGTAAGGACTTTCACCTTCCCCGAAGTATTTACGATTTCAATTACAACTTGAACTTATAACCAGCACTGACACCTACTTTGCGATACGACAACTTAAATTCTTGTCTTGCTGAGGCAGTCCATGGTTGGTTGTTGTCATCATCATATCCGCTCATTTCATATCTATACACTGCTGAGGACTGTATTTGTGCATATGAGAGCTGGAGGATTAAGCCGAAAGGAAACTCATATCCTGTCGCAAGGTCGAAATATAGACCTCCATCAAGCGTCTCTTTTGTCTTAGGGTCCCCGAAAATTTTCTGAAAATTATCATCCCAAGATATGTAGAACAAGCTATAGCCGATATTTCCCTTAACAAAGATGTTACTGAGGATGTTACTGAGGATATTACTGAGATTGTCAGGAAACGGATTAGCCTGAAGGGTGAAATAAAAGGGAACATAGCCAAAAGCAGGCTGACCGTTTGCATATTCCTCTATCAACTTAAATTCATCCGTTCCGCCAGTGGCTATATAGCCAAAGCCAAACCCTGCTTTAAATATTGGGGTGAGGCTGCCCAACATTTCGGCAGAAAAAGAAACTCCCGAGCCGGGAAGTCCTGTTATGCTGTCTTGTGATGATTCGTCAAATAGAGTTTCATTGCCTATAGAGAGTGATGAGCGGGTATAGAGGGTTCCAAAGAGATAATTAATATCTTCACCTAATTTCAGGTTAATTTCTGAGGCAAAAGCTCCGCTAACTGTAAAAATGACAGCCAAAATCGCTAAAAAAATCTTTTTCATACGCTTTTCTCCTTATATGTTTGCATATTTATGTTTTTTTGAATGCTACTGATATAGCACGACGGGGTTTTTTATAGCATATTTTCTATAAAATGCCCAAAATAGTCTGTGGATAAATAGCGAGTATTCATATAAAAAAATGGTTAAAAATGATGAACAGCGGTGTATAATTAGACAAATAACCATATATTTGAGAATAGGTGAATAAATTAGTGCATAAATTGCTAAACTCAAAAACATAGTGAAGCTGTTAATACTTGAAAATAAGGAGATTTTCTATGAAAAAAATAGTTTTTTCGTTTTTTGTTGCGGCTTGGACTGTCTCATCTGCCTTTGCTGTCTCTTTTGATACTAAAGAGGACCGAATAATGGTTTGGGGCATCAGGCCGATGGGTATGGGTGGAGCTTTTACAGCCATTGCAGACGATGAAAACGCTATTTTTTATAACCCCGCAGGCATCACGCAACGTCAAAGCTGGCTTTTGCAGATGCTTTCTATAGATGTCAGCGTAAGCGGCGAGACCCTTAATACTGTGCAAGACCTTCAAAAAGTCCTCAATGACGAAAATTCTGGAACCGATAAAGGCATATCTATAGATGGGATTCAGAGAGCTGTGGATACTATTAGCGGCAAAGATATAAGTTTATCGATTTCAGCCCCGAACATTTTCTTTATTTCGGGTCCTTTGGACTTTGAGGCAAACTCTTTAAATTTTGGTTTGGGGGAGTATTCATTTGCAGAGGTGGGGGCAAGGCTGGATTTCACGGTTCCTGACTATATATTCCAGCTGGCTAAAACCGCAGAAAAGCAAAAACTCACCGAAGAGGACATTTTCACAATCATGCCGCCAGATATACTCCAAAAGTTGGGTGTTGAAGATCTCACCATTGATGAGATAGTGGCTCTTGTCGCTGCTGGGGATTACGATGAAATTTATGACCACTTAAATGATGATGCAAGAAAAATAGTGGATAAGTTGGAAGGCGGTAATTTTGATTTGGAAGAAATTGTTGACGAGCTTACAGCGAAGTTGGATTTAAACCAGAATATGGAGGCAGCTGGAATAATCAATGTCTATGCAACTGGAGTTTTAGATGCCCCAATAGCTGTGAGAATAAAGGAACTGCCCGTCCCCGGCGAGCTGTCTCTTGGCGTAAATCTCAAATACATATACAGGGTGAAGGCAAAAAAGTTGGTCAGCCTTGCTGCGGATGATATTGGCAATTTGGAGAACAGTTTCGACTCCATCAATGTAGCGGTTTTGCAGGGCAATGGCATCGGTGTCGACTTGGGTGCTATATACCATTTTACCCCCCAGTGGAATTTTGGTTTTCAAATCTCCGATGCTTACACGAAAATCGATTACAACAAGGTTCTTTTCAAGTATTCCAAAGATAAAGAAGATGAAGATTTTACCCACACCTCCACAATAGATCCTGAGCTAAATGTCGGTGTCGCTTATACACCAGAGCGGTTTTATTTTTGGCCGGGTCATTATTTCGACACGAAAAATAGATTTACTTTTGCCCTTGATATTAGAGATTTGACAGGCAATTATGAGAACAGCGAGTTTCAAAGGCAGCTTCATGCAGGTGTAGAGTATCGGTTGTGGATGTTTGCTTTAAGAGCAGGTCTCAATAAACTCCATCCAACTTTTGGTTTGGGCATCGAATTTAGCTGGTTTCAGTTGGGCTATGCTTTCTACGGAGAAGACAGCTATTTATCAAGAGCTGTAGGTAAAGAAAAAACCGTTTATTATCACGAACTTTTAATTGCATTTAAGTTTGGACACCACGATGGAAAACCGTTCGGCAGCGATGCGAAACCTTCCCAATCTGACCCGCAAAACACCCCGCCTCAAGATACTGCCCCAGCAACCCCAGCAAAAAACAGTGCTATCGGCAATCCTGCCCCAGCAATTCCAGCACCGCAGCTACCCTCTTTGGTAGACCAGCCTCAGCCTCAGCCCAACTCGGTTCCTGCTTATGACAATCAGCAGCAAAATTTCCCAGCTGATTCGGATATTGATTTTCAAGAGCAGCAACAAGAAGAAGTGCGATATTTCTAATCAAATAAAGTTTGGAGGAGAGCAAAATGTTGACGAGTTTGAAAGAAAGAATATCCTCTTTAAGGGGGTCTCTTTGATATTGATGGAAAGCTAAAGCAAGTCAAAGAGCTTGAGGGAAAAATTTCGGAAGCGGGTTTTTGGAATGATCAAAGCACAGCCAGAAAAACAATGTCCCAAACAGACGCTTTGAAAAATTTATGCGGGACTTGGGAAAAGTTGAACTCTCAAATCGACGAGCTTTTGCAACTTGAAGAAATTGCAAACTCCGAAAATGACGAAAATATGGTCAAAGAAATTCAAGCCGACACTCTTAGGATGAATAAAGAGTTGTCGGCTTTTGAGATTCACAACCAACTCGGCGGAGAGTTCGATAGAAACAATGCGATCTTTGCAATTCATGCAGGCGCCGGCGGAACAGAATCTTGCGATTGGGCCCAAATGCTTTCCCGTATGTATTTGCGATGGGCTGAGGCTAAAGGGTTTAGCGTAGAAACTGTCGACAGCCTTGACGGAGATGAGGCAGGTCTAAAAAGTATAACGATGATCATCAAAGGTAACTTCGCTTACGGTTTGCTTCAATCTGAAATTGGCGTTCATCGGCTTGTCCGCATTTCCCCTTTTGATTCAAATAAACGCAGGCACACTTCTTTTGCAAGTGTTGATGTGATACCCGAAGTTTCAGACGACACGGACATAATAATTGAAGATAAAGATATAAGAATAGACACCTATCGAGCCTCAGGGGCGGGCGGGCAGCACATCAACAAAACAGATTCTGCTGTTCGCATCACGCACTTGCCGACAGGCATAGTTGTGCAATCTCAAAACGATCGTTCTCAAATAAAAAATAGAGCAACAGCGATGAAACTTTTGATTGCAAAACTTTATGAACTCCGCCGCGAAAAGCAGCGAGAATCTTATGAGAAACATTACAATGAAAAAGGAGCGATTGAGTGGGGCAGCCAAATTCGCTCCTATGTTTTTATGCCGTATCAGATGGTTAAAGATCATAGAACTGGCTGCGAGACGGGTCAGGTAAATGCAGTTATGGATGGAGACTTAGACGAATTTATAAATCAATTTCTAATATGGAAAATTTCTAAAAAGGGAGCAAAATAAAATGAATTGGTTGGCACACATATTAAATAACATCGAAATAATGCAGGGGTATCCGTTGATTGCAATCGAGATACTAATCTTTGTAATTCTTCTGTTTTTTCTTAGCTTGACAGCTTTTGTCCTGCGGAGAATTTCCCGCAAATATTTTTACAACAAACTCATTCAGCTAAAGGATCCTCACTGGAATAAAGCGATTAAAGATACTGATGTTATCACGACGATAGGTTATTTGGTTTTGGGCTTTGTGTTTGTGTTTGGAGTAGACTTTTTGTTAGCGGATTCTTATCCAACGATAACCAGAATAATGAGCAAAGTCATCAGCGTTTACTTTCAAATTTCGATTTTGATTTTGTTAAACAAAATGCTCGGAGTGCTAATTATCGTCAATGCCTCAAACCCTCATGTTCCCCTCAAAGGTATCCTTCAATTTGTAAAAATATTTTTTAACTTCTTTGGCATATTGATAATTTTGGCTTTCTTTATCGGAAAGGAACCGACATATTTCATATCGGCTTTGGGGCTTATAGCGTCAATTTTGTTGATAGTTTTTAAGGATACGATTTTGGGTTTAACGGCGAGCTGGCAGTTAGCGATGAACAAGATGCTTTATATCGGAGATTGGATAACAATGCCGCAGCATAATGTCGACGGAGAGGTTTCAGATATTTCTTTGACAACGGTGTCCGTGAAAAATTTTGACAACACTATTATCAGTGTTCCCGCTTACGATTTAATTTCGAACTCATTTCAAAATTGGAAGGGTATGCAGGAAAGCGGAGCAAGACGAATAAAGAGAGCAATGTTTATAGACATTCAAAGCATCAAATTTCTTGACAATCATATGATCGACAGGCTTAAAAAAATCGAGCTGATAAAAGATTATTTGATGGCAAAAGAAAATGAGCTTAAAGAGATAAACGCAAAGCATGATGTCAAAAGCAATATGATAAATGGAATGGGTTTAACAAACATCGGGACATTTAGAGTTTACTGTGAGGCTTATGTAAAAAGCAGAACTTTTATTAACTTGAAATTTACCGCGATGGTGAGGCAGCTTCCGACGAGTGCTCAAGGTTTGCCCCTTGAAATTTATTGTTTTGCCAACACCACAGATTGGACTCTCTATGAAAAATATCAGTCAGATATTTTCGACCATTTGTTGGCAGTGATGGAAGAATTTGACCTCAATATTTTCCAAGAAATTTCGGGCAACTTAAACAATGTTGTTGGAAAACATACTGATGAATAAAATGAAAATTTTAATTGGTTTAAGCGGCGGGGTGGATTCGGCTGTTGCTGCTTGGTTACTCAAGAAACAAGGGCATGAGGTTTTTGGTGCGATGATGTCTATATGGGATAAAAGCCTGCCCATTCCAAAGAAAGATTATGGAGCATGTTTGGGACCAGAGGATGAGGACATTGAAGCGGTAGAAAAAATTGCAAAACATCTCGGCATACCTGTTCATATTCTCGATTGCAGGCAAGAGTATAAAGATATTGTCCTTGAAAATTTTAGGAATGAATACAAAGAGGGCCGCACCCCAAACCCCTGCGTGTGGTGCAATGCTTATGTGAAATTTGGAGCGCTTCCCCGTGCAGCAAAAAGATATGGAATTTCTTTTGACAAGTTCGCCACTGGGCATTATGCAAATATCAGTTTTGACCCCGCCTCAAACACCTACCAGCTAAAAAAAGCCAAAGACGAAAACAAAGACCAGTCGTATTTTCTTTATCGCATTCCAAATCATCTTCTGGGCGATATTATTTTTCCGCTTGGGAATTTGAGCAAGGCTGAGGTCAGGAAAATCGCCGCCAAGATAAATTTGCCGGTGGCAGACAAGCCCGACAGCCAAGATTTTTATTGCGGAGACTACAATGACATTTTGCGTTTTAAGGATAAGCAAGGTGATATTGTTGACAAAAACGGGAAGGTTTTAGGGCAACATCAAGGGGTGTGGAAGTATACGATTGGAAAGCGGAGAGGACTGGGAATTTCAAGTGCCGAGCCTTTGTATGTTGTGGATATTTTGGCGAAAAAAAACATTGTGGTTGTGGGCAGCAAAGATGATTTGTTTTCAAGCTCTTTAGAGGTAGTTGACGCAGTGTGGCAAGCACCGCAAGCCCCGACAGAAGAGTTTGAGGCTATGGTCAAAATCAGACAGCAGCACATCCCCGCAAAAGCCAAGATTAAAATTGTAGGCAAGACAGTAAAAGTGGAATTTTCCCAGCCCCAAATGTCCATAACCGCAGGTCAAAGTGCAGTGTTCTACCAATCCGACACCGTCTTGGGCGGAGGGCCAATCCGTTAACGACTACTGGGAACAGCCACCAGTGATTAGTGGTTAGTGGTTAGTGAACGACCAGAACGGCGAGTGATCAGTGGTTAGTGAACGACCAAGACCAAGGCAATCTCAGGGAGAGTAGCAAAGCCAGATTTTGGTGGGCAATAAAAAACCCCTACCGGCATATGCCAGAAGGGGTTAAAAAACTCCGGCGACTGGACTCGAACCAGTAACCGATCGGTTAACAGCCGATTGCTCCACCATTGAGCTACGCCG
>JAITBH010000157.1 GCA_031283745.1 Candidatus Ectomicrobium neotermitis
AAGAAATTAAAATATGTTCAACAAGAATTAAACAAGAGAGGTAAAAAAATTTTATATGTGTCTGCCTCCTCTGGGTGGAAGAAAGTATATGGACATAAAATCAGTCCATACTATAGATATTTTGAAGACTATTATGAGAACGATGCCGATAAAATGCGGGAAACTTTTAATGGTTCCTTAAAAAAGAACGATATAAATTATTTTAATGCTCAGGATTTTTTGGAAAACGATGTGCTGTTAAACGGTATAAAAACGGTTTCATT
Organism: Candidatus Ectomicrobium neotermitis; assembly: GCA_031283745.1. GTDB lineage: Bacteria > Elusimicrobiota > Endomicrobiia > Endomicrobiales > Endomicrobiaceae > Ectomicrobium > Ectomicrobium neotermitis. The sequence goes on from JAITBH010000157.1 coordinate 264, forward strand.
TTATGATTCTCACTGGAATCGATACGGAGCGGGGATAGCAGTAATTGAAACCTTAAAATATCTCAAGACGAGATATAAAACGGATTGGGAAATCCCTCAAATTAAATCGGTAGAGGTTTCTACCGCTCCCGATGGAGGGATCGGGTGGGCGAATCTGTTTTATTCGGTAGAGAATAATTTCACAAAAAAGGGATGGGATTTTCCCTCTATCGTTTATGAGCAGCAAAAAAAAGAAGAGCAGACAAAGATTGCCGTTTTGGGGGATTCTTTTATTGAGCAGTATGTAAAACAGCTCAAAGCTTCACGGTTTGTAAACGATAAAAATGTCATCCAATACACTAACAAGGACATCGATATTAAGGCTGACATAAAGAAAATCATCGACGATAACGACATCATAATTATCATCTATGTTCAGAGTGATTTTTACGGCGGACGGTTTGAGCAAATGTTAAACTGGTTTTATGATTACTTCTTCCTTTTTAACTACTACCCATCGTAGACAGTCGATCCAAATTTAAGTCATCGGCAATTTTAGATAGCGGAGATATAAATGAAACACAAGATAGAGGAGCTTTTTTTGGCGATGGATGAATGCGTTTTGTGTCCCCGCAAATGCAAAGCTCATAGAAATAAAGGGCAGAAAGGTTTTTGCCGCAGTGCTGATAAAATTTTTGTAGCAAGCCGCAATGTTCATTTTGGAGAAGAACCTCCGATAAGCGGGCAAAGAGGTTCAGGCACAATTTTCTTTTCAAACTGCTCGCTAAACTGTGTTTTTTGTCAAAACTATCCCATCAGCCAGCTTGGAAATGGAGTTGAAATATCTCAAGAAGAGCTATCTGCTGCTTTAATTTCCCTGCAAGACAAAGGTGTTTGCAATATAAATTTTGTTACCCCGACGCATTATAGTGCTCATATTGCAAAAGCTATTTTTGATGCCCGTAGCAAAGGTTTGAGGGTCCCGGTCGTCTATAATTCAAGCGGTTATGAAAATCCCGAGATATTAAAATTGCTGGAGGGGTTTATTGATATTTATATGCCTGACATCAAATACTCAAATGACGTTCTCGCAAGTAAATATTCAAATGTTAAAGATTATGTCTCAAACAATCAGTTGTCGCTTATAGAAATGTATCGGCAGGTTGGAGAGTTAGAGTTAGATGAAAACGGTATAGCTAAAAGAGGGCTTTTGATCAGGCATTTGGTTTTGCCAAACAATACCCGAAACTCTAAAGGGGCATTAGATTTTATTGCCCGCTCAATTTCTACAAACACTTTTGTTAGTTTGATGTCTCAATATCACGGTGCTTATAAGTCGCAAAATTTTCCAGAGTTAGCAGACGGGCTTAGCAAAAAAGATTATTTGGAGGTCTTAGAATATATGGACAAACTTGGTTTTGAAAATGGTTGGAGGCAGATATGAATATCGTCAAATATGCAGCTGCTCTTCTTTTGAATTTTTTGGTTTGCCCGGGTGCGGGACATATTCTTATAGGACAGTTTAGGAAAGGGCTGATAATCATCGGTATTGTTTTTGCAGTGTTTTTGATAGCGGTTTCTTCTTTGATGTCGTCAATTGATCTCTCCCAAGCCCCTCAAAATTACACTTTGATGAAAGAATACATCATGAACTTAATTGCCGAAGATTCTAATCTGACTTTGTTTATGGATATAGCTTTAGCTGCTCTTTATGCTTATGCAGGTGCTGATCTGTTTTTTGGGTTCATTGCCGAGATGAAAAAGAGAAGAGATGAAAAATAAAATGAAAAGCAAAATAAAAAAATTATCAGCAGCAGTGTTATTTATTTCCATTATTTTGACAGGGTGTTTGAAAGGAGGAGATGTCGTGAAATATGAAAATGGGCTTAGAGCAGTTCTTTTGCACAATGAGGACAGTTTGGTCAGTTCAATCAATGTTTTTATAAATGTCGGCTCAGTCAACGAAACCCCATCTCAAGCGGGGCTTTCTCATTTTATAGAGCATTTGATGTTTAAGGGCAGCAAAAATTATCAGGGCGATCTGTTTAGTAGGAATGTTGAAAATATGGGCGGGTATATAAATGCAGCCACATCAAAAGAATACACTGTCTATTATGTAAACATCCAAAAAAACGGTGTAGAGGAATCGATAAAAATGTTGGCAGATGCCATGGAAAACCCAATGTTTCCCCAAGATGAAATAGACAGGGAGAGGAAGGTTGTAATTGAGGAAATTCAAAGACATTTAGACAATCCAATGTCTATGCTTTATGAGAAGTTTTTTGAAACTATTTATTTGCAAAGCGAGCTAAAAAACAGTGTTATCGGCACAGCAGAGGTGATAGGAAATATCAGCAGGGACGAGATTTATAGCTATTACAGCAGCCACTATATTCCTCAAAAGATGACAGTCGTTATAAGCGGAAATTTCGATAAACAAAAAGTGAGAAAACTTTTAGACGAAACCTTTAAGAACTTCCAAAGCAAAGAAATTCCGCCCGTGCCAAACCTCATCGAACCTCCTTCAAAAGGCCGCAATATCGTGTTAAAAGAAAATGTCGAAGTGTCTTATCTGATAGGCGGGTTTTTAGGTCCCGTGATAGATAGCGATGATATTTTTGCAGCAGATTTAGCGATGGCAGTTTTGGGCGGAGGAAAATCCTCAAGGCTCAACAGAGTATTGAAAGAAGAAAAGAGGTTGGTCTACTCGATAAGCTCGTCTTTTTACACATTAAAAGGGACGGGCGTATTTTTTATCAGTGCTGTCTTTGATGAAAAAAATCTCCAAAGTATAAAAGAGGAAATACATAAACAGATCAAAGACATTATCGACAATGGCATAACCAAAGAGGAGTTAGACCGTGCCAAAGTGATCTCTAAAACTGACTGGGCTTTTGGCCACGAAACTCCCTCAGAGATAGCTCAAAATGTGGGGTATTGGACTCTTGTCGGCAGACCTGAGGTTGCTAAAAATTATCTTGAAAGGATCGCAAGCCTCAATGTTGATGACATCAAAGAGGTTTTAAGGAAATACTATGTCGAGGACAATTATTCATCTGTGGCACTCACCCCAAAGGGGCAAAAATGAAAGTCTGGAAACTAAAAAACAATATAAGGGTTCTCTTTAAGCGCACCCGCACTGCTCAAGTTGTCTGCATGGATGTTTTTACACCTGTCTCGGTAAGCACTCAAAATGTCGCTAATGCCGGTATAGCTAACCTAACCGCGAATGTTATGAGCAAAGCAACTCTAACCCGCCCTGCAAAAAAGTTGGCTTGTGATATAGAAAATATCGGTGTCTCTTTATTGCCTTCTATGTATTATGACTATGCCTATTTAGAGGCGAGTTTCCTGCCCGAATATTTTGACAAAGCTGCGGAAATTTTTGCCGACATAATTATCAATCCCGCTTTTAATAAAGACGACATTGAAATTGAAAGAAACAATGTTTTAGCTTTATTGTCATCTCAAAAAGACAGCATTTCAACGACTGCCCGCTCAAACTTTCTTAAACATTTCTATGGGGACAACCCCTACTCAAATCCTATCGTCGGCACAAAAGAAAGCATTTTGGCAATAGATGATGAGCAAATAAGGCAGTGGCATAAAAAAGCTTTCAATAGCCAAAACCTCATATTTTCTATTGCAGGAAATATCGACGAGAACAAAGCTTATGAGATAGTTGAAAAGCACTTTGGACAAATTGAAAGCGGGCAAAAGTTTCAAAAACCTGTCTTTAAGCAGAGTGTCAATGGGGGCAAAGAGGTTTTTGTGACCTCGAAATTTAATCAAGGGTTTATTTTTATGGGTTATGAGGCTGACAATTTATACAGCAAACATTTTGAGGCGGGGAAAGTTGTTGCAGAAATTTTAGGCGGGAGAATGACAAGCAGGCTTTTTGTCGAACTTAGAGAAAAGTTGGGGTTAGCTTATGATGTCGGAGCCTCTTATCCCGCAAGAGTTTGGCAGAGTTATTTTGGAATTTATATCGGCTTAGACAAGAAAAACATAGAGATGACTCTAAAACGTATCGACAAGATTGTTAAAAATTTCTGCTCAAAGCAGATGTCTGACCAAGAACTTAACGGGGCAAAAAACTATATGAGAGGTGTTTATTCTTTTAGCAGACAGACCGTTGCGGATCTTGCTTATGTTTATGGTGCAAATGAAATTTTAGGTTTTGGTTGGAAATATGAGGATCAATATCTCGACAGGCTTTCGACAATAAAAGCTATCGATGTTTATAAGGCAGCAAATTTAATTTTTGAAAAAAAGCCGACGACAGTGGTTTTAAGGTGAGAGGGAAAATGAAAAAAACACTCTTAGGTTTATTTGCAGTTTTGTTTTTGGCAACTTCCGCGATAGCAAAAGTTGAAACTTTTACATTATCAAACGGCATAAAAGTCCTGTTTGATAAAACTGACGGCGTTGAAGTCGTGTCTTTGAAAGTCTGGACCCCTGTTGCTGTAATAGATGAGGATAAAAACAATGCAGGAATTTCAGCTCTATTAAATTCCCTGATGGAGCAATCCACTCTTAATCGCCCAAGCGAGGTTTTAGATGCAGACATTGAAAATATCGGTGCGTCTTTGTCATCTGCCATTGACTACGATTATGCTTTTATAGGTATCGACTTTCTTGCAGAGTATCTTGAGGCGGCTACAGAAATTTTGTCTGACATAATTGTTAATCCTGCCTTTAATGCTGACGAGATAAAGTTTGAGAAGTTAGAGCAAATCGCTGCACTTAACTCCCAAAAAGATTCTATTCAGGCACATACATTCAACTTTTTTAACGCTATTTTTTATCAAAACACATCGTATGCCCTTCCTATATTAGGAACCCCTTCATCTATCAATTCAATTACCACGGATGATCTAAAAGCACGGCATCAAAAATCTTTCAATGCCTCAAACATAATCATCACTGCTGCGGGCAATGTCTCCTCATCAGCTCTACAAAAATCTCTTGAGAAAAATTTTGCTGGTATAGATAGAGGGGAAAAATTTCAAGAGCCTCCCTTTAATTTTAAGCAGACCGCCCAAACTATCTATACCCGCAAAGACAAGTTCAATCAGGCTTTCATTTTGTCGGCTTACCCCGCTCCAAATCTTAATGGCAAAGACTTTGCGGCAATAAAAGTTATGTCGGAGATTTTAGGGGGCAGAATGTCGAGCAGGCTTTTTGTCGAACTTAGAGAAAAGCTGGGGCTAGCTTATGTTGTCGGCTCTGTTTATCCAACTCGTATCAAGACCAGCTACTTTGCAATTTTCATCGGCTTAGACAGGCAAAATATCGACTTAACCCTTCAAAAAATTGGCGAGATTTTGGCGGATTTCCAAAGTAAAAAAATCAGCTCTGAGGAGTTAAACGATGCAAAGGCTTACTTGAAAGGCAACTATTTGATGGCTCGGCAGACTGCCTCAAGCAAATCTTTGGTTTTGGGCATGCGGGAAATGTGGGGGCAGGGCTGGGCATATGACAGTGCTTATTTAGACGATGTAGACAAAGTTTCTGTTGACGATATTTATAG
>JAITBH010000061.1 GCA_031283745.1 Candidatus Ectomicrobium neotermitis
CGATATGGTTTTGGGGACATAAAATATAAGGAGCCGCTGAGGTATGACAAAGTGAGGACTGATAAAGTTATCGATCTAAAAGTTGTAGCCGAAGCCGCCGGGACGACACTTGAGGAGATAAAAAGTTTGAACCCCGCCATAAAAACGTGGAACACTCCGCAGGGCTATTCGGGCTTTGAGCTGAAATTGCCCTACGGGTCGAGCGAAAAGTTTTTGGAAAATATCGCAAAGGTCAAAGACTTAAATCCAAGCTCGGGCTTTATCAAATATACCGTTCAAAAAGGTGATTATCTCGGAAAAATTGCAGCCCAATTTCACACATCTGAAAAAGCCATCATCGCAGACAACCCCGTGCTTTCAAAAACCAAATACCTCCAACCCAAAACCGTCCTCACCATCCGCCCGGGAAAGAGCTGAACGACAGGGAACGACAGGGAACAAAAGGGAAAAAAAGGGAAAGAAAGGGAACTGCCACAACCACGGCAACTACAACGGCAACGACGACAATGATCATTTTTCTAATGCGTTTGTAATGGCTCCCAACATTTTTTCCACTTCCTTCAACAAATCCATCGTTTCTGTAATATCCTCTTCTGTGAGGTTTCCCACTTCCACGCACATCAGGAGTTGTGCTTCCAATTCTGCTTTTGAACCATTCGCTATTGACAAAAACTGAACATATTCTTTGGTCGATCTTCGCTCATGACCTTCCGCTATATTTGAGATAATCGAAGCTGCTGCTCGTCTCATTTGGGGAACCAACGAATAGATTTCTTCTTTTGGCAACTTCTTTGTAAGAGAATAAACCAATCTACTCACTTTCAGTGATTTCTGCCAAACAATCAACTCTCGATAACTCTTCATAACCATAACTTTCCTCCTTTTTTAAGTTTTTTACCTTCGCTTTTGTTTTTGCCTTTTTGTCGTTGCCGTTCCCTGCCGTTAAGGTCGTTCGCCGTGGTCGTTCCCTGTCGTTCCCTTTTGTTCCCCTTTCTTTCCCTTTCTTTCCCTTTCGTTCCCGAGCTTTTCAATAAACACCCCCACCCTTGGTCTGTTGATGTAGTTGAGGAGGTAGGTTTCTATGTATTTCCAGATTTTTTCGCCGTCAAGGTTGAGGTCGTCGATGTCATTGCCCGAACATCTGCCGAGCTGGTTGATCTCGTTTTGGTCGGCGGGGGATAAAAATCCTGCGTTTTGTTTTAAGAAATCGCCAAAGCCGTATCCTGAAAGTTTTAGAAATCTCAGCACAAAAGCACTCAGTGCTAACTTTGGGGATTTGGAGGTCTGCAGCACCTCCCAAATTCTTGAGATCAAAAGATACTTTTGAACATTCTCCACATTGTTTGGCGTAAGTTTTGCACTAATTTCTGAGGCATAAAGTGCATAAAGGTTTTTCTTGAAGTTCGATTTTATTTCGGAATGATTGTTTATGATTTTTGCCCCGACGGCTTTTGGTCTGACATTTGGATGTTTTTGGCAAACCAAAAATTCGCTCTCCGTCAAAGGTTCTGCGGCGGCGGCGAGCTTGGCGTTAATTTTTTTAGCCCCCGCAAACTGCAAATAAATTTTGCCCCATTGATAGGAATACACGGTGGCAGTTTTGTCCGCCTCTCCGTTGACCCTTGCCTCAAGCACCAACCCCTTTATTTGATAATACATTTTGTAAGCACTCCACTCTTTTTTTTAGCAGCTATTATAATTTCAACCTCAACCGACTTGGCGGGCGTTCCACCCGAGTGGTTAGTGGTTAGTGATTAGTGGTTAGTCAACGGCAAACTGCAACAGCAAAGACAACAACGGCACTCACTGTCTTTAATGCTAATCACTGCCGTTTTAGTCGTGGTCTTTAACTAACCACTAATCACTAACCACTGATCACTTGCTTTTCACACTAACCACTGGTCCCTGCCGTATAAGCACCCTGCTCACCTTTTTCTCGTCAGCCACGATGATCTCAACCTCAAAGTTTCGCCAGACGATTTTTTCGCCCACTTTTGGGATTCTTCCAAACAGTTGCAAAACCCAGCCGCTGACCGTAGAAAATTCCCCAGTCGGGATGTCTGCCCCCATAATCTCGTTTAAGTCCAAAATCGACTCGTGTGCCTCCACCAAATACTCCTTTTTCCCAAATCGGTTATATGCCGCCACGTGATCTTCCTCATTAGCGTCATACTCGTCAGAAACCTCGCCCACAATTTCCTCAAGCAAATCCTCAATTGACACCAGCCCCACCGTCAGCCCGAACTCGTCGACAACAATCGCACAATGATGGTGGCCTGTCTTAAACTCCTTGAGGATTTGGCTGATGCTTGCTTGTTGCGGGACAAAGAAAGCGGAGCGAATCATATCCTGCAAAATGATGATGTCAGAATTGTTCCACGCTATCGCCAAATCTTTGCTGTAAATAATCCCGACAACATTGCTCAAATGCCCGTTATAAACAGGCACCCGTGAATACTGCGACTCGATGATTTTTTTTATCGTGCTTTCCCTGCTTTGATTTATGTCCACTGCAAACAGGTCGTCCCGAGGGGTCATAACTTGGAAAACTTTCCGCTCAGAAAAATCCATTATCTTGCTAATTATCTGCCGAGAATAATCCGGCAGCGGCGAGGTGATTTCATTTGAAAGCAAAAAGTCTATCTCGTCAGCTTTTACCGATGTGCTTTCTCTGCCTCGGGAAATTCTTAACACCAAAGCTGTTGCTATAGTTGAGATAATAGTTACCGCAAACTTAAACGCTTTTGCACACCTGACCACAAAAGGCAAAACGAACTCAGAAATTTTTTGAGCATTATATCGGGCTATAGTTTTTGGAATGATATTTCCAATTATCAAAGTTGCAATCACTGCCGCTGCGGGCAAAATCAAATCTTTCTCGACAAAAAATAATATCGGTGCACCCGAAAAATTTAAGTCCGCGGCAATTGATGTTGCAAGAATGCTCACTGCAACAACCAACAAATTCACCCAAATTTCTATGGCAGTTATGGTCTTGTCATAATTGTTTTCCCAAAACACCGCATACTTTAACAGTTGCGGTTTTTTTGTTTTCAGCTCTTTAAGTTGCCTGCC
>JAITBH010000081.1 GCA_031283745.1 Candidatus Ectomicrobium neotermitis
CAATCTATTGTTTTTGCCACTGCTCCATTATATCCAGTAGAAAGAATTTTTCTGTCTTTAACAATTATCGCACCAACATGATGTCTTAAACAAGTCGATCTTTCGGCAACGAGCCAAGACAGTTTCATAAAGTATTCGTCCCAAATTGGACGGGTGTTTTCAATCTCTTCCATGCCGTCGATTAAACTATTTAGCTGATTTAGTGTCAAGCAACAAAAAATCCTGTTTTATCGCTCATTTTTCTCGTTTTCCGTCGAGAAAATCGATTATAAGTGCCAAAACAAACCTATAGGATCAGGCATTTTTCTATGAGCTGTTGCGGGTGTTTTCGTCATTGTTTTTGTTGAACTTTTCTATACGTTTATTGTTGCTTTCTATAAGTTTTTCAGGACTTACCATGTTCGGGTTGTAGAGCAAATCGTATTTTTCATCTTTAGGTCTAAGCTTATTTACGCCATATGCCACATTATTTGAGGGGACATCTTTTGTAATTATTGCCCCCGCCGCTACAACAGAATTTTCGCCAATTGTTATCGGACCTAAAATTTTTGCACCATCAGCGATCACTACGTTTTTAGAAATTATCGGATTGCCTATGTTTTCCCATTGGGAAATAGTCTTGTTAAATTTCATATTAGTGCCAATGGTTACATTCTGAAAGATCACAACATTTGCACAAATTTTAGCGGCGATAATTATGCAGCCCCGAGCGTGATGAGCAAACAATACGGTTTTGTCTATTTCCATGCAACTAATTTCACACCCGTAAAATTTTTCCAGCAAATTTTTAGCTATCAGTTTCAATATTCTATTTTTTGAATGGCAATTAATTTTTACCAAATCATCAAACATAGTAAGCCCTCCCTCCTTTAATTCAATCAAACAAAATATCGTCTATCCCATTTCTATCCAAACTTAGCCCCTGTATTTAGCTGAAAAAGCTGTGATTAAACTTATCAGCTCGGGCGGCAGGCGGGATAGAACATTGTCGATAATGGTTGCTGGTATTGCCTGATAAAAGGCTTCGGCTATTCCCCCTGTTATGCAGGCGATTGTGTCGCTATCGCCCCCGATTGAGATTGCTAGCCTTATGGCGTTTTCAAAATCTGTGCTTTCTAAGAATGCGATGATTGCCTCGGGAACGGAACCCTGACAACTCACATCAAATTTATATTTCGGTCTTATGTCGTCGAGCTTTCGATTGAGTTTATATCCAAATGTGTCTGTTATGAATTTTTTGATCTCTGTTTTGGCGCTGCCTGTCCGTGCCAAATAAACTGCGGCGGCGGTTGCCTGCGCCCCTTTTATCCCTTCGGGGTGATTGTGAGTAACCTCCGCACTTTTTGCTGCCTCAGCTAACACCTCATCAAGACTATTCCCAAACCAACCCACCGGGCTAACCCTCATCGCCGAACCATTTCCCCAGCTATTGTATGGTTTCTGAGTATCTGCGTATGCCCATCTGCCAAACCCTCCACCATAACCCCGATGGGGATATTTCCTGCAAAACAGCCTGTATGCTTTGGCATAGTCATGCTGATTTAACAAAGCGTCCATCGTCGCCATCGTCAACACACTGTCATCAGTGAAATCCGATTTCGGGCTAAACAAATCAAAGTCGGTAGTTTTTACATTGGCCCACTCAAACACAGAGCCAACAATATCCCCAGCAACTGCCCCTAAAATAAGTTTTTCTTTGTTCATTGATTGCTCCTTTGTGATTGTTACATCTATCCTTTTAATTTTTTTTTCAACAATTTCTTCAACTATTTCTTTTGTTTTTAACACAAGGGTGCTTATTTCTTTTTTGTTATCGCTATCAAATGATACTGTATGCAACCATTCTTTTTGTTTTGCCCCGTTATATCTACTTATCCCTAACTCAGACGACAACAATGTTGCTCTTAATTCTCCCTCAACTTCTAATAGATCCAGCTCAGGCGGAACATGGAAAAAAGCAATTTGTTGTATTGGTTCAAAAGGAAGACTGTTGCTATACGAAGACATACGATTAGAAATGTTTTCTGTTTTACCAACCTTAAACAAACTACCAACAACCTGTAAATTAACATATGGACTTAGACAAATAAAATACAAACCGTTATTTTTGTCAGATGTATTGTTTGTGCCATCACTACTTAATGAATTTTTCTTCTTGCCTATGTTTTTTCCTGACACTGTCGGTTTATGATCAGAATACGGGATTGATTCATCAAGGGTGTAATAATATTTACCGTCTATCTTCTTTCTTTTGATTTGACTGCTGTATGAAAGATACCTGCTGACAGATCCTCTGGGCGTTTTCGTTCCCCAAGACGAAAAGTCTATCTTGCTACAAATTTCTGTTACGTTTGCCGTTCCACCTAATGCCTTTAATGCCTCAACTACTTGTTCATACTGCGTCATAGTAATACACCTCCATTGTGTTTTAATTTTCCTGTTTTCCTCTCCCATTTATAAGGCCGTTGAAAATCGGGGATAATAAATTTATGACCCTGCATACCCCCGAATAGTTGTTTGAGGGTCTTTTTACTTACTTGTAGTTCTGGCATAAAAACTCCTTTTTTTTTGATGTTGCTACACACAACTGACAATCTATCAGCCCATTTTCGGCAGTTCGAGCATTTGGGGTTCGGGGTTTAGGAGGCGGACTCGGGGGATTGGGGCTGGGTTTTGGCATGGGCTTGGATCTGTATTCGTTGCAAATTTTGTGGTGCATAAGTTCCATTTCTGCCTGAATATCCTTAATGTTTTTCATTTCTTTACCCAGACGCTGACAATTTCTCCAAAAACATATTGACGTAATTCGTTTGGATCCTTATAAACCTCATCGATATAGGCTTTTGACTCTTTGGTGCAGAAATCATCTGCATAGATCGATGTAACTTGCGTCAGTTTGCAGTCAATAATGAGGCGGGCTTCCTTAAATGCGATGTTTCCTGCCGGGGTGGGAATAGCTGTCAGCTCAACTTCTTTCATTTTATCGCTATCCCTGCCTGACTTGCTCCCCAGAAAGAAAACTTGTTTTTTATACTCATCAGGAAAATATGACAGGCTCCAAGACTGCTCTTTTTTCATCAGCTCAAGGGTCAAACGTCCCTGCTGAATTACTAACCAAACGCTATGTTTTCTAAAAAGAAGCCCCATTCCCCCTCCGCTGGCAGTCATAGAATTGAACTCCCCGCCCTTGCCGGCAGTAATAACCGGGAAAACTTTCCCCACTAAAGTAAACACATCGTCAGGAATTTCCTCCGGTTTTATCTCCTTAAACAACTCACAAAACTTCTCTTTATCTATATCAATCATTTAACTCTCCTTTTTTGGGAACTCTTTGTGCTTTCCACTAAATTCGTCAGCGTCTACCTTATAGATCAGCACGCCGTCTAACTGCTCGTCAGGATATGTGTATCGGGTATCCTTTCCCGTTTGATGCTTCATTATCTCGTTTAAGGCATCGGTCTTTTCTTTATGGCTTTCAAGTATCGTGATTTTGCCAAAACCGATTATGCTCTTAAATGCATAGCTGTATTTATGTGGTGCGTCCCCAACTATCAAGCCAAGATCGCAGTCCATCTCAAAACATGCCCTGTTATTTCTTTTGATTATGTCCACCTTCATACCCTCTTTTGCCCCGTGAAAAAACAAAGTCAGCTTTCCGCCGGAAAAACTGTAGCCATAGTTTAGAGGTATGACATAGGGCTGATCCTTATCTGACAAGCCAAGCCTGCAAACTTTGCACCTGTCAATGATGTCTATCTTTGCCGAAATGTCTGTAATTTCCTTGTCTTTTCTTCTCATAAAGTTCTCCTTTTTAATGTTTGCGGCTCTTTTTTGATTAAAAAATGGATTGCGGGCGGAGGATTTATCTATCGGATATGCTGTCTATGGCTGTTTTTAACTGCTTGAGTGCTTTTTTGACAGTGGCGGCAGGGCAGGCAAGGTTTAAGCGGATAAAGCCGCTGCCTTCTATGCCAAAAATTTCCCCTTCATCTACCCAAAGTTTGGCTTTGTTTTCGATAAGTTCGATCAAATCTTTTTTGCCAAGCTTTAAGCCATGGCAGTCAAGCCAAAGGAGGTAGGTTCCCTCAGGTTTTATGAACTTTATTTGCGGCATATGCTTTTTAATAAAGCCCTCGGCATAATCAAAGTTGCTGCGGATATAGCTGTTTAGCTGATCCACCCAGCTGCCTCCATAAGTGTAGGCGGCTTTTGCGGCTACTATGCCGAAAGCGTTGACCATATTTAGCCCTGAGGCATACCTTTCTTTGACAAAAAGTTTTCTCAATTTCTCGTTTTGAATGATGATATTTGAAACGATAAGCCCAGCGATATTGAAAGTTTTGCTGGGTGCTGTGGCTGTGATGATGAGCGGGAGGTATTTTGGAGAAATTGTGGCGGCGATGGTGTGTTTGTGAGGAGGCAGAATAAAATCGCAGTGTATTTCGTCAGAAAAAATGATCGTTTTGTGCTTAAAACATATCTCGCAAATCCTTTTGACCTCATCTTTTGTCCAAACCCTGCCGACAGGATTGTGGGGGGAGCAAAAAATAAAGAGTTTTACCTTGTTTTCGACAATTTTCCGCTCAAAGTCCTCAAAATCGATGAAATATCTCCCGTCAGCATAAACTAAAGGGTTGTTTACGAGCTTTCTTTTGTTGAGAATGACTGAGCGTGCAAAAGGATAATAGACGGGAGGCTGTATTAAAACTGCATCGGAAGGGTTGGTGAAGGCTCTAACCGCACAACATATCGCTGAGATGACACCGGGGTTTTTAACTATCCACTCTTTTTTTATGTCGAAATTAAATCTGTTCCCAAACCAAGAGATGACTGCCTCAAAGTAGTCGTCTTTAGGCTCGGTATATCCATAAACTGCGTGACTTGCTCTTTTTTTGATGGCTTGGGTAATCTGCGGAAGAACTTCAAAGTCCATATCTGCTATCCACATCGGCAGGAGACCGTCGGATTTTCCAAAATCTGCGGCAAAATCAAACTTTTCGCTATTTGTATTCTTGCGGTTAATTTTCTTGTCGAAGTTATATTTCATCTTAATATCTATATCTCAAACCTATGGAGAGGTAGTATTGGCTCATTTTTGTGCCAAAACCTATGTCGGCATTTCCGAAGGCTGATATACCCTCAGCCCGCCCCGAAAATAGATATTCCGCCCCTGCTCCAAGCCCCCCTTGAATTTGCTCTTGCACACCATAAATATCCATCCACTCGCCCCCATCAGAAAATCTTATCTGGTAAAGCGGTTTTGCCCCATCAATAATATAGCCCGCATAACCTTTGCCATACCATCTAAAAATCCCAATTTCATCCCCAACACCTATGCCTATTGTGCCAACCATACGATGGTAAAAGTTCTCTTTAACTATGAGGTTTGCCACCCCGCCGCTAAACTCGATAATTTCATCATTCTTTATATAGCCGCCGCGTATGCCGACACAGGGGCGGACTTCTATCTCTTGGGCTATGGCTATTACATATTCCCCTTGCATGCCATATCTAAAACCATAAGCGTCGAAATCGCTTTCGGGGTTATATTGATAGGGTGCAAGATCAATTTGCCTCTGCGATATATTGTTGTTACCCACAAAAGCCGCATTGGCTTTTAGTCTTACATTATCTAAAAGCCAGCCCCCATAAAACCCAGCCTCATATTCTTTGATGGCAAAATCGTCCTTTCCCTGCTTTGCCCAGCCGTTTAAGTATCCAACATAAAGCCCAGCAAGGAGATCCCAGCCATTATTATATAGGTCTATGCCGCCGCTAAAGCCTGAGCCGCCGCTCTTAAAAAGTCTGCTTGAGCTTTCCTCATCGTCGTCTAATTCATAATTTTGTGTATACACCCCGCCCCAAACGGAGCTTTGACGCAAATTGTTGATATGTGAATATAGATTGTTGACCTTGCCCTCGCTCTCAACTGCACCAAGACGCAAAACATTTATAAAGCTCACACCGCTAAACTCGTCAAGAGCCCTTTTTAGCTCCTCAATTTCCCCGGTCTGACCCAAAATATTCAAGTTATAAATTATCTCAAACATATCCCTGTCCATTGCCCCTACGCGGTAATTGTCCATATACATTCTGTCAAACTCCGTAGCCACAGTTTTTTCTGAGGCTGAAAGCCCGCTATAGTTAGCCAAAGCACTTGGAACCTCATTTGCTACCAACTGAAAGCCGTCCTTAAGATAAACAGGGGTTGCCGTTCCGTTGTGATAGGCGATGTTCTTAAAATGACCTTTTAACCCATCCTCCTTCGTTATGATGATGTCATAAGGCATTGCCCCTTTTGTAAAACCTACACCGATAAAATGGACATT